>JAQTNG010000083.1 GCA_028714015.1 Elusimicrobiota bacterium
CTCTCCCACCACTCGTCGCTGAAATGGAAGTCCACTCTCGTCGTCAGGCGAAGGAAGACGAGCTCGGCGGGATCGCCGATGACGAGCGCGTCGCTCCAGGGGAGGACGGCGACCGGCGGCTTCGCCGCGTCGTAGCCCGGCGAGCCCTTGCCGCGCTCCGCGAGGAACTTGTCGAGCGCCGCCCGCACCTCGGGCGTCCAGCGGCCGCTCATCAAGCGCGGCACGGCCGCCGCGGTCGAGACCTCGGGCTCTTCGACCGCGGCGGCCTTTTTCCACATCAACCGGAAGTTCTTCGGCCGCTTCGCCTCGGCGGGAGCGGCCGCGAGGAGCGTCAGCGCGAACAAAACGGCGGTCCCGAGCAAGTTTTTCTTCATCGTCGTCGAGCAATGTTATAAAATAAACGCGGCGTTCATTCTCCGTCGGAGGAGCACCAGGCCCAACATGGCGAACATCAAGAAATCCGAATTGCTGAAGGAACCGATCGAGCACATCGACATCACCAAGCACGACATGCGCCCTCTCGTCGAGGCCTTCTCGAAGATGTCATTCTCCGCCCGCGACCTCGCGCGCGCGAGCGACATCTACGACAAGATGCTCGCCGACAAGGAATGCGGGGTGATCCTTTGCCTTGCGGGCTCCCTGTTCTCCGCCGGCCTCAAGAAAATCGTCTGGCAGATGGTCGAGAGCAACATGGTGGACGCGATCGTGTCCACCGGCGCGAACATCGTCGACCAGGACTTCTTCGAGGCCCTCGGCTACAAGCACTACAAGGGCTCGAAGTGGCAGGACGACATGGCCCTGCGCGGCGCGCGCATCGACCGCATCTACGACACCTTCATCGACGAGGACGAGCTCGGCGCCTGCGACAACGTCATCTCCGACATCATCGGGACCCTGAAGCCGAAGCCTTACTCCTCGCGCGAGATCATCGAGGAGATGGGCAAGTATCTCGTGAAGAAGTCGAAGGTCAAGGACTCGATCGTGCTGTCCGCGTACAAGAAGGGCGTTCCGATCTTCATCCCGGCGCTCTCGGACTGCTCGGCCGGCTTCGGCTTCCTGCACCACCAGTGGCACAATCCGGACAGCCACGCGTCGATCGACTCCGCCAAGGACTTCCGCGAGCTGGTCCGCGTGAAGCTCGCCTGCGGCGACACCGGCCTCCTGATGATCGGCGGCGGCGTCCCGAAGAACTTCGCCCAGGACGTGACGGTCGGCGCCGAGATGCTCGGCATCGAGCCCATCATGCACAAGTACGCGGTGCAGATCACCGTGGCCGACGAGCGCGACGGCGCGCTCTCCGGCTCGACCCTGCGCGAGGCGTGCTCGTGGGGCAAGGTCGCCGTGACCGACGAGCAGATGGTGTTTTCGGAGGCCACGCTCGCGCTCCCGATCCTTGCTTCCTACGGCTATCACAAGGGCAACTGGAAGAAGCGCCGCGAGCGCCGCTTCAACGCGCTGCTCAACGACACGAAGGCGCCGGTTCCGGCCGCCCTCCGCTAAGATCACATGGGTCGGGTCTTCTCCGACCTCAAGACCGCCGAATACGGCGCCTCGGGACACCCCGAGGCGCCGTTTCGCGTCTTACGGACCTTCGAACGCCTCAAGGCGGCGGGCCACGCTCCGGAGAAGCCGGCGATGACGGCCGGGGCCTCCGACGTCTCCCTGCTCCACGACGAAGAGCATCTCAATTCGATCCGCCTGGGAACCTTCGAAGACGCCGACACGCCGATGTACGCGCGCATCGCCGACATCGCGCTGATCAGCCTGGCCGGGTCGCTCTCCGCCGCGGACTCCGCGCTCGCCGGCGAGCCCGCGTTCTCGCTGATGCGCCCGCCCGGCCATCACGCCGGAAAGGACAAGGTCGCCGGCTTCTGCTACCTGAACAACGCGGCGCTCGCCGTCGCCCGGCTTCAGAAGGCCAAGCCCGGTCTCAAGATCGCGATCGTGGACTTCGACGTCCATCATGGCGACGGCACCGAATCGCTGGTTCTTGGGCGTGAAAACACGACGTATCTCTCCCTCCATCAGTATCCGCTTTATCCGGGAACGGGCCTCGACACCCGGGGCAACTGCTGGAACATCCCCCTCGAGGCGGGGACCTCCGGCGACGGCTGGCTTTCGGCCTTCGAGCCCGCTTTCGGTCTTCTGCTCGGAACGAAGCCCGACGTTCTCGCCGTCTCCGCCGGCTTCGACGCCTACAAAGGCGACCCGATCGCCGGGCTCAAGCTCGACCGCTCGACGTTCAAGCGCATCGGAGCCCTGCTCGCGCAGACGAAGCTCCCGCGCTTCGCGGCGCTCGAGGGCGGCTACTCCGAGGATCTGCCCCTACTCGTCGAGAGCTTCCTCGACGGTTTTTTCTAAAGAGCCGGATTTACTAAGATGACGGCGTGGCCCTCGGCGAGGCTTGGCAGAACATCCGCTCGAACTACCGCTTCCACGCGTCGCTGCGCGGAGGGCGCGCGCGTCGCCTGACGTACCTGAGCGTCTACTACTTCTTCTTCGTCGTTCTGCGCTGGGGCGACCGCCACCTCCGCGCGCTGAAGTGGCTCAAGCGCCTGGGGCTGTCGGACCTGCCGGTGGAAGTCGAGGTGGAGGAAGGCCTCGTGATGGACCTCGACCTGCACACCGCGTTCGACCCGCTGTACTCCATCGTCGGCGAGAAGGACTATGAGCGCGAGCCGGGCTTCCGCCCCGCTCCCGGGCAGACGGTCATCGATCTGGGCGCGAACCTGGGCCTCTTCGCCGTGCGCGCGGCTCGCCTGGTCGGCCCGGCCGGCCGCGTGATCGCCGTGGAGCCCCACCCGGACAACTTCCGGCGCCTGAGCGGCAACGCCCGGCGCAACGGCCTGGCCTGGCTCGACTGCGTCCAGGCCGCGGCCGGGGACCGGGAGGGCACGGCCGAGCTCTTCGTCAACGATCTCGGCATCAACCACTCCTTGGTCCGCCGGTCGGGCCGGTCCGTGACCGTGCGCCTGCTGACCGTCGACGCCCTCGCCCGCGAGCGCGGCCTGACCCGGCTGGATCTGCTCAAGATCGACATCGAGGGGGTCGTCCCGGCCGCGCTGAGAGGCGCGGCGGACACGATCCGCCGCTTCCGCCCGCGCATCACCATCGAACGCGACACCGCGCCGGAGTACGAGGGGGTGGACGCCCTGCTCACGGAGCTCGGCTACGAGCGGCGCGACTGGCGCGGCCTCACCTACGCCTGGCCAAAATTATGATCAAGCCCATGCTCGATTTCGACCCCAATTCCGCGCCCGGCGAGGACACCGGAGTCTTCGGGCTCCCTCACGGGGAAAAGGACGCGGCGCTCGTGCTCGTTCCCGTGCCCTGGGAAGCGACGACCTCCTATGGCGGGGGCACCTCGAAGGGCCCGGCCGCGATCCTCGAAGCAAGCGGCCAGGTCGACCTGTTCGACGGCGAGGTGCACAAGCCCTATGAGCCCGGCATCTTCATGAGGCCGGAGTCCAAGGAGGTCCGGGCTTGGAACAAGACGGCCAAGGCCGCCGCGCAGAAGGTCATTAAGGAAGGCGGCCGGATCGAAGGGAACAAGAAGCTTCAGCGGGCCCTCAAAATCGCGAACGACCTCGGCGGAAAGCTGAACGACTGGGTCTATCGCGAGACCAAGGGCCTCATGGACGCGGGCAAGATCGTCGGCCTCGTCGGAGGGGATCACTCGGTCCCTTACGGCGCCTTCCGGGCGGCGGCCGAGAAGCACGGCGATTTCGGATTGCTTCATTTCGACGCTCACTCCGACACGCGCGTCGCCTACGAGGGCTTCACCTGGTCGCACGCGTCCATCATGTACAACGCGATGGAGAACATCCCTCAAATCTCCCGGATCGTCCAGGTCGGCATACGGGACTTCTGCGAGCAGGAATATGAGTTCACGCGCGCGCTGGGCGCGCGCGCCAAGGTCTTCCCCGATCGCGACCTCGCCGCCCGCCGCTTCGCCGGAGAGCCGTGGACGAAGACCGCCGGGGAGATCGTCGCGTCTTTGCCCCGGCAGGTTTGGATCACCTTCGACATCGACGGGCTGGACCCGAAGCTGTGCCCCCATACGGGCACCCCCGTTCCCGGAGGCCTCGAGCTCGCGGAGGCGGTCCATCTGATCGGTCTCGTCGCGCGCTCGGGACGAACGATCATCGGCTTCGACCTCAACGAGGTCACCCCCGCCCCGGGAGGCAAGGACGAGTGGGACGCCAACGTCGGCATGCGTCTGCTGTACAAGCTCATCGCCTGGACCTTCGTCAGCCGCGGGCTGCGCAAAACCCGCGAATGAAAATACTCGTGGTCATGGGCACCCGGCCCGAGGCCATCAAGCTCGCCCCCGTCGTCGCGGCGCTGCGCCGCCGCAAGGGGCTGAAAACCTACGTGTGCGCGACGGCCCAGCATCGCGAACTGCTCGATCAGGTCCTGAAGCTTTTCGCCCTCAAGCCCGATTTCGACCTCGACCTGATGCGCCCGGGCCAGTCTCCGAACGCCGTCGCCAAGCGGGTGCTCGCGACGCTCGGCCCGCTCCTCGACCGCCTGAAGCCGGGCATGGTGGTCGTTCAGGGCGACACCACGACCGCCGCCGCGGCGGCGCTGTGCGCCTGCGAACGGGGCATACCCGTCGCCCACGTCGAGGCCGGCCTGCGCTCCTTCGATTTGAACGACCCGTTTCCCGAGGAGCAAAACCGGATCTTCATCGACCTGCTCTCCTCGCTGGTGTTCCCCCCCACCCCGCAGGCGCGCGCCAACCTCGAGCGCGAAGGCCTGCACGGGCGGTCCGTGCTCACGACGGGCAACACCGTCGTGGACGCTTTGCATTGGGCCAAGAGCCGGGTTCGTCGGCCCCGGAACGCCCCCCCGGCCGGCGTCAAAGAGGTTCTCGTGACTTTGCATCGCCGCGAGATCCACGGGGCGCCGCTGAGGCGGATTTACGCGGCCTTGCTCGCTCTCGTCCGCAAGCATGAGGACCTGGTGCTCGTCTATCCGGTGCACCCCAACCCCGCGGTCCTGGACACGGCGAAGCGGATGCTCCGTCATCCCCGCATACGCCTCCTCGAGCCCCAGCCTTATCTCGAATTCCTGGGCCTGCTCGAGCGGGCGAGCTTCCTGATCACCGACTCCGGCGGCCTTCAGGAGGAGGCGGTCTGCCTGGGCAAGCCGATCCTCGTCGTGCGCCGGAATACCGAGCGGCCCGAGGTCATCTCGAGCGGCGCGGGCCGCCTCGTCGGTCTCGATCCGAAAAAGCTCGAGCGCTGGTCCGGGAAGCTCCTGCGGAATCCCGCGCTTTTCCGCCGCATGAGCCGCGCCCGCAACCCCTACGGGGACGGCCGCGCGTCGCAGCGCGTCGCCGCGGGCGTCGCTCACTGGTTCGGGCTGGGCCCCAAGCCCAAGGACTGGAAGCCTTAAGCCGCGCTCAGCGCCGCGCGGCGTGGACTTCTTCGTAGGCCGCGATCGTCTTGCGCGCGGCGGTCTTCCACGAGAAGTCCTTGCAGCGCTCGAACCCCTTGGCTATCAGGCTTGCGCGCAGGCCGGCGTCAAAGGCCACGGCCTCCATTCCCCGGGCGAGGTCCTCGGCGGTCGCGTCCACGTGCAGGCCCGCGTCGGCGACGATCTCGGTCTGGGCGCCCCCCCTCGCGGCCACGGTCGGTATGCCGCAGGCCATCGCCTCGGCGAGCGGAATGTGAAAACCTTCGAGGGTCGACGCCGACACGTAGGCCAGCGCCTTCTGGTAGAACGGAGAGATTTTCGACTGCTCGACGCCCCCCGCGAACGTCACGGCGCCGGTCAGGCCGGCGCGGGCGAGAAGATCCTCGAGTTCGGCCTGTTCGTCTCCCGGCGCGCCGCAAATCACGAAGCGGTGCGGCGCCTCGGGATGGCGCTTTTTAAACAGGACGAAGGCCTCCATGAGGACCTTCGTGTTCTTGGTCCGGCGCGTGACCCCGACGAAGAGAAAATAAGGCTTCTCCGCCGGATCTCGCGGCGAGTCGTCCGGCTTGAACTCGTCGAGGGACGCGCCCAGGTAGACGACCTCGACCTTCTTCGGATCCAGCCCCCAGTTCCTGATCGCCGCCTCGCGCGCGACGCCCGAGATCGCCAGGACCTTGTCCGCCTGGCGCGCCGAGCGGGGCAGAAGCGTGTTGAAATAGAATCCGTGCCACCCGGAGAACCGGTCGTCGGTCGCGTAGGCGAGCGTCAGCAGCGACGGCAGCCGGTCGAGCTTGGGCAGCCAGTTGGAGAAGCCGTGAACCATGTCCACGCCGAGGCGCCGCAGCCGCCTTTCCTGCCAGCGCAGGCCGAGATACTCCTCGGCGGGCAGGAGCAGGCTCTGGGGCGCCCTGACGATCTCGATCTTGAAATTCGCCTGGCGGGGAAGGTCGAGCTGATGCACGCGCTCCGGCTTGCTCCAGAACGCGCCGTAGAGGATGTATTCGTTCTTCTTGTCCTCGGCGGCGAGCGCGCGGATGATCATCTCCGTGTGGCGGCGAAAGCCGCCGCCGGCGAGGGCCCCGGTGATCTCGAGGGCGATCCTCATCGGAAGCCGAGCACGGGCGCTCTTTTCATCGTTCGAATTGTAGCAAGAATGAAGAGGGCGCCTTCCCCAAGGGAAGGCGCCCTCCGTCGGCGATTCGCGCGGTCTCTCCTAGCGGCGGCCGCGGCGCTGCATGTTCTCGCCGCGCTTCTCGCGGCGCTCGCCGCGCCGTTCGGTGCGCTCGCCGCGTTTCTCCCGGCGCTCGCCCTGCTTTTCCATGCGCTCGCCTTCCTTTTCCTTTTGTTCGCCCTGCTTGTCGAGCGCCTCGCCCTTCTTCTCGACCTGGGCGGCCGCCTTATCCTTGCCTTCGCCCTCGAGCTTGGCGGCCTTGTCCTGGAGCTTCTCGCCCCGGTCCTGCATGCGCTCGCCCTGATTGCCGAGCGTCTCTCCGCGTTTCGCGCGGCGCTCGCCCTGGCGCTGCATTCGCTCGCCTTTCTTCTGCTCGATCTTCCCCCGCTTCTCGACGCGTTCGCCTCGGTGCTCGAGCGCGGGGCTGGCGGGAGTCGCGCCGGCGCCCGGGGCTCCGGGCTGGGCCGGCGTCACGCCGGACGGAGTCTGGTCCGGCTTCTTGGAATCGTCCTGGGCCGACGCGATCACCGGCAGCGACAGCGCGAAGCTCAAAAGAGCCATACGAAGAATCATCTTATTCATTATTCCCCCTGGGCCGGTTCTCCCGGCGTTATGCGCTTATCATACGGACGGCCGGCATGATCGTTCGGTGACTTGCGTCACGACTCCTCGAAAAACGAATGGCCCGTCTTTCCTTCATACCACCGATCGACGCGAACCATCAGCCAGCCGGCGGCGCCGGAGAGAATCATCGCGGCGGCGACGGCCGCCGGCATCGGCGCGTCGGCCCAGCCCGCGGCCCGGGCCAGGCTTTGGGCGGAGCCGCCGGGCGAGGGCATGCCCAGCGCCCAATGCCAATGCCGCCAGGCGGCGAGCACGGAGGGCCAAGGGGCGGCGAGCGAGGATGCGACCGGCCCGTACTTCAATTTTCCCAGAAACGCGCCGGTGGCCCCGGCGGCCAGGGCCGTCGCGAACAGCATGAAGGACGAAGATTCCGCCTCCGAGCCGAAGAACAATATGAAAAAAACATGGACGCCGATCGGCATGAGCCCAAGGGACAGGACATGCGCGAACCCTCGCTGTCTCAGCTCGTACGGATTCCGGTTCAAATCCGCTCGAAGTAGCGGCCGCGTTCCCAGTCGGTGACCGCCCGGTCGGAGGCGGCCTGCTCGGCCTTGGCCGCGTGCAGGTAATGAGCGAACACCTCGTCGCCGAAAGCCTGACGGGCGGCGGCCGACTTCTCGAAGAGGCCGATCGCCTCGGTCAGCGTCTTCGGCACCGGGGAGACCTTCGCCTTGTAGGCGTCGCCCGCGAGCTCCGGCGGCGGGTCGATCTTCTTTTCGATGCCGTGGAGGCCCGCGGCGATGGTCGCGGCGAGCGCCAGATAGGGGTTCGCGTCCGCGCCCGGGATGCGATTTTCGATGCGCAGGGAGTCCCCTTCCCCGACGACCCGGAAGCCGCAGGTGCGGTTGTCGCGGGCCCAGGCGATGCGCGTCGGCGCGAAGGTGGCGGCCTGGTACCTCTTATAGGAGTTGACCGTCGGCGCGAAGAACAAGGAAAATTCGCGGGCGAGAGCCATCGTCCCGCCGAGGAACCAGCGGAACTCCTTGGTGGGCTTCCCCCCCGACGAGAAAGCGGAACGGCGGCCGGCCTTGTCCCACAGGCTCGCGTGAATGTGGCACGAGGACCCCGCGAGCTTGTCGCTGTATTTGGCCATGAAGGTGAGAGACGCGCCCTTCTGCATCGCGATCTCCTTGGCGCCGTGCTTGTACACGGTGTGCAGATCGGCCATTTGGACCGGGTCGGAGTACTCGAGGTTGATCTCGTGCTGGCCGGGGCCCCACTCGCCCTTCGAGTTCTCGATCGGCACGCCCGAGGCTTCCATCAGGTTGCGGATTTCCCCCACCACCGGCTCCTCGCGGGTGCCCTGGAGTATGTGATAGTCCTCGATGTAGCTTCCGTAATGTTCAAGCGCCGTCCAGTTTTTTTTCTGGGCGCTTTCATAAGTCTCGCGCAGCAGATAAAACTCGAGCTCGGTCGCCATTTTGAGCGACCAGCCCTTCGCCGCGGCGCGCGCGACCTGATCCTTCAAGATCTGGCGCGGCGCGACCTTGATCGGATGCTCGTGCGCCGAGTCCAGCACGTCGGCGACGACGAGCGCCGTGCCGGGCAGCCAGGCCAGCCCCCTCCACGTCGAGAAATCGGGCATGAGCGCGAAGTCCTGATAGCCTTTGTCCCAGCTGGTCAGCGCGAAGCCGGGCACCGGATCCATCTCCATGTCGACGGTGAGCAGATAGGCGCAGGCATGCGTGCCGTGGCCGGCGACCGACTTCGCGAAGTGGCGGGCGGTGAAGCGTTTGCCGATCCAGCGGCCCTGCATGTCGGGCATCGCGAGGATCACCGTGTGGAACTTGCCCTTCTTGATGGCGGCCAGCAAGGACGAGGCGTTATTCATGGGCTGAGTGTAAGATATAACCCCAAAAGTGTCCAGTCCTCCCCCCCTTCAAAACCACATATCAACAAACGATACCAAACGATACTGGAAAGACTCTAACAGTCTTAATTAGCAATATGACGAAGTCTTGACAACTTTATGACCACATGCTAGTATGAATCGAGAGTTTTCACGAGTAAACACGCTTGATGTCAGAAAAAAGAGTTTTCACGAGTAAACACAACATGGCTGAAATAATCGCGATCGCGAACCAAAAAGGGGGGGTGGGGAAAACCACCACCGCCGTCAATTTATCCTCCGCTTTGGCCGTTCTCGGCCATGAAACCCTCCTGATCGACATGGACCCCCAGGGGAACGCCACCTCCGGAGTGGGCTTCGACAAGCACGAATTCGACCCGAATCTGTACGACGTCCTTGTAGACCTCCTCCCGTTGGAAAAGACCATCAAGCAAAGCCCGCTGCCCAGGCTGTCCGCGGCGGGGGCGAACAACGACCTGGCGGGGGCCGAAATCGAGCTCGTTTCAGCCCTGGCGAGGGAAAGCCGTCTAAAAGGCGCCCTTTCGGCGGTCAAAAACAGGTTCGCCTTCGTGGTCATCGATTGCCCTCCGTCTTTGGGCCTTTTGACGGTCAATGCCCTGAATGCGGCCGATAAAATCATCATCCCGATACAGGGCGAGTACTACTCCATGGAAGGTTTGGCGCAATTCACAGGGGCTGTGGATAGAGTGAAAAGCGCCTTGAACCCGAAGCTCGAGACCGAGGGGGGGGTGCTGACCATGTTCGATTCGCGCATGACCCTTTCCAACCAGGTCAAAGACGAGGTGGCGAAGTTCTTCGGCCCCAAGATGTTCCAGTCGATCATACCCCGCAACATACGCCTGGCCGAGGCCCCCGGCTTCGGCCAAAGCATTTTCCAGTACGACGCCAAGTCCAAGGGGGCCGAAGCCTACATGGCCTTCGCCCGGGAGTTCCTGTCCCGGCGCGGCCTGATCGCGCCCCCGGCGGCGGAGCCGGAGGCGGCGCAGCCGCCTGACACCATTGAAACCACGGAGAATCCAGCATGACCCGCAAAGCTCTCGGCCGCGGACTCTCGGCCCTTATCCCCGGCGTGCCCGCGCCCCTTGCCTCGCCTATAACGGAAATGTCCGCCGCCGGCGCGGCGGGCGGCATCACCCGGGTCGCCGTCGAGAAGATCCGGCCGAACCATCTCCAGCCCCGGCGTCACTTCGAGCCGGAGGCCTTGACCGAGCTCGCGACCTCGATCAAGCAGCACGGCCTGGCCCAGCCGATCGTGGTCTCCTACGATCTCGCGACGCGCTCCTATGAGTTGATCGCCGGCGAGCGCCGCTGGCGCGCCACCCAGCTGGCCGGTCTCAAGGAGATCGACGTCGTCGTCCGCGAGCCCCGGGACGAGAAGCACCGCATGGCGCTGACCCTCATCGAGAACCTTCAGCGCGCGGACCTCAATCCGATCGAGGTGGCCCTCGGCTACCTGCGTCTGATGAAGGAATTCGGCATCAACCAGACCGCCCTCGCCGAAGAGGTGGGGAAGTCGAAGGCCACCATCTCGAATACTTTACGATTGCTGGAGCTCTCCGAAGAAATCCAAAAGGCGCTTCAGTACGGACAGGTCAGCGAGGGCCACGGCCGCGCGCTGTTGACGATCACCGATCCCAATCTTCGTCACGCCGTCTTTCTCAAGCTGGTCGCCAACAAGCTCTCCGTCCGCGAGACCGAGGCCTTGGCGCGCGAGATGGAGGCCGGCCCCGTCATCGAAGAGACTCCGGCCAAGAACAAGAAGCCGGAGTCCAAGCCGGCCGATCTGCGCGCCCTCGAGGAGTCGCTTCAGCAAGCCCTGGGCACCAAGGTCGTCATCCGCACGAAAAAGAACGCCTCGAAAGGCTCGATCCAAATCTCGTTTTTCTCCTTCGAGGATTTCGACCGTATATTAAAAGTGCTTAAAAATTCATGATAATTTCATATTTCGCCGTCGTCGCCGCCTTGACCGCGGCCGCGGCGGACGGCCTGCCGGCCTCGCTGTCCACGAGCTCGATCGTTCCGACGATCGTGACCCTCGCCCCGAGCCTGCACGAGTACGGACGGTTCGCGGACGGAGGGCCCGACGCGAATTGGTACGTCGGCTTCAACAACGCCTGGATCGTGAAGCTTCCGCCGGCGCCGGCCGGCGAATTCGCGCACGCCTTCATCGGAGCCAAGCTCGGACGCGCCAAGACGCGTCCGATGCCGGACAAGCCGTGGCTGCGCGAGACGATTCCCGGAAAAGTCTACGCGGGCATTTCCTCGTCGCCCGCGTGGAACTCGGAGCAGAGCTTTTTCCTCGCCGAAACCCGCGACATACCCGCCGAGGCCGATCCGCAGGCGCAGGTCGACGGCGTGGGCGCGGGGGAATGGTTCTGGGCCGAGGTGCCGCTGACGCAGGTGAGCTTCACCGCGCCGAACTACCTGATCGTCTGGTCCCCGACGAATTATTTCACGAAGGCCTCGAGCGCGCCGATTCTGGCCGCCACCGACCTCGACGAACCGGGCGGGGAAACCCGCGCCTGGCTCAACCGCTCGATCCAGGGCGTGCCGCCGCGCGCCCGGGGCGCGTCGCTCGAGACGCCCCTCAACACCTTGGCTCCGGCGATCGCCATCAAGCTCGTGCCGCCCGGCCCCGACGAGCCCGCCGTGTCCGTCGCCGACTTCAGCGTCGCGCGCGCGGGCAAGCGCGTGGTCGTGCGTTTCTCCGCCGCGGGCGAGGACGTCGCCGAGGC
>JAQTNG010000084.1 GCA_028714015.1 Elusimicrobiota bacterium
GAGCTCACGCCTGGCTTCGTCGACGCCGACTATGCTTCGGTGGATGCCGACCGACCGTGGCTCGGGATCTGGCGATGCCAGGTTGAAGACACTAATCCCGATCTCGACGGCATAAAAAACAGGCTCCGACTCGTGCTCGTCGAAGAGGTCGAGGCCCTACCCGAGACCACCTACGTCCTCGCCGTGCCCGACGGCAGATTCTTCCAGATAGAAAGCGGGATCAATAGATTCCTGGAGGTTCCAACATGAACGAGCCCGTTGGCGTCACGCCTGACGATGCCATTATTGAGCGAATGCTCTCAGGAGACTTTAATCTCTCCGAAGACCTCTTGCTGTGGCGCAATTCAAAATTCTATAAAGCCGCGATGTCGGAATTATTCAAGGCGGCGACGCGCGTACCGAAAAATTATATCGACCACGAAAACCTGACGACCTACAATGACCCCGGAGACCTCGAGCACGACATCGGTATAAATCCGGCCCCGGCTCGAGATGATACCGACGTCTTCACCTTCCAGCCGACGGAAGTAATCGTTAAGCAGATCGACGCGCCTTGGGCTGAAGGGACGAACGCAGGCGGCATGGATACGGGGAATGTCGCCGCGAATAGCATCTACTATCTCTTTTACATCTACAAGCCCTCGACGAATCATATTGACGCTATTTTCTCGCTGGATAAGTCGGGGCCGCTCATGCCTGCGGGCTACACCTACAAGGTCAGGATAATGACCTATTGCACGGACGCGGCGGCGAATATAATTAACTTCCGCCAGATCGGGGATAGAGTTGTTTTTAAAACAAACATTTTTGATCGAGCTGTTGGGGCTATCGCTAATACTAATCGCATTGCATACCCAACGTCAGTGCCGCCTAATGTAGTTGGAATCTATGATTTTGAAGTTTACAATGGAGGGGCGACCTCCGTTTATTATTTATGGATAGATAGTAATGACCGACCTGACGCCGCCGCATCTAGTACAAATTATACCGTACGCGTGAATCTTCAGGGCGGCATAAATGATATCGAGATGCTAATTATTGCAGATGCAACACGGAATATATATGCGCGAGGTAATTCTACAAACATAACTATCTCAATATCTACTCGCGGCTGGATCGATGATCGCGGGAGGGATGCGTAATGCGTACCTTTGACCTCTCGCCAACGACCGAGCACTACTATCGCCAGAACGGCTGGGGCCCCGGACGCAACGAGATCGACGCGCCGAACGTATGCAAGCCAACGGGCTCGATCATGGGTCATGCCGTCGCGGGCTGGCCGGTTCCGAGCCATGTCGCAGCTACTGTCGCGGCGGCGGCGATGAGCGGGATCAAGTTCGATCCCAAGCTCTGCACGTTCAAGCAGCCCGAGGACAACCTGACCGCGCTCTGCCGCACGCCCGAAGCCTACGCCTACATGCGGGCGAATTACCCATGGCTCGACCCGAACACGAAGCCGAACGAGGTCTGGGGCGTCATCGCCTGGGGCCTTAAGATCCTCTACGGGATCGTGACCATCGAGGGCCCGCGCTTCAACTGGGATCTCCGCGAGGCATTGTGGGGAATCTCGCGATGGCGTCGTCCTTTCGTCGCCTCGACTTGGCTGGCACCGGCCGGGCACGTCGTCAATCTCAACGGCTACAAGACCGAACAGAACGACATCGCGCCGACGTGGATGGATCTCGACCTCGCGGCCGTCAAGGAGGTCATCGTCGACGATCCCGCTGGGCATCACCTGCCCGGCGGCGGCTATGACTCGTCGAAAACTGGATATCACGAGCGCTACACGCTCGAAGAGTGGAAACGGTACTGGCGCGGGGTCGGCATTCAGATCCTGCGGAAGGAGTAGGCGATGGACCTTTTACAGTTCGGGATCGACCTCGGCGTCATCGCCGGGATCATCGGCCTCACGCAGGTAGTGAAGGGTATGGACAAGGCGAAGAAGCTCGAGAAGTTCTACGTCCTCATCCCTGTCGTCCTCGGTCTCGGGGCGGCTGTCGCCACGACGTCGCCGCTGACGATCGCAGGCGCGGCAAGGAACGGCATCGCCTACGCGGGCGTCGCGGCCCTCGCCTACATGGCCAGGAAGAAGCTGACCGTAGGCGGAACGCCCGTCATCGAGGAGCCCGCGGAGACGGCGGGGCCGGACGGGCCCGCGGCGGGAGTATGAAAGGCCTTCCGCGCTGGGCCCTCGGCGTAGTGGCGGCGCTCGTCGTCCTCGCGCTCATGCTGGTGGTCCCGAAGCTCGGGGCGGCCGTCGTAACGGCGGCTCTCGCCGGCCTGGCGTGGCTCGCGCTCCGGGCGCGGACTATCGCTGACCTGGTCCTGGGCGAGCGCGGGAAGGTCGAAGGGGAGGGCGACACCTGGGCGCCGGTCGACGGCAAGCCCTCCCAGATAGACGTCTGGGCGTCATCCGAGGATCCGGCCGCGGCCCGGCGCGTCGTCCTGCCCGAGGGTATGACCGCTGGCCAGGTCCGGGCCGTCCGCGTCATCCCTGGCGGCGCCGCCGTGGTCGAGGTGCTGCCGTGAAGCGCCTCCTAGTCCTGGCGGCCGTCCTCGCCCTCGCGGGCCTCGCCTGGGGCCAGGAAGCCCCGGCAGGCGAAGAAAAGCCCCCGAACCTCCTCGAAGGCCACTCGCTCGAGCTCCTCTTCCCGGACGCCGTCATCATCATCGCCGACGATCGCGCGGCCTGGGCCTGGGCGGGGAAGGCAGTGCTCTCGATCGATGGCCGCGCTTCTGCCCTCATCACGCTGCCGGCCGCTGACGCGCCCTTGCCGCCGCGGAAGTGGACCGGGAAGGATACACTTGCCGCCGCAGGGATCGCGGCCCTGGCGGCCCTCCTAGCGGGCGCCGTGGGCTATGCGGCGGGGACGGCGAGATAAAAGCCCAGCAGGCAACTGCCGGGCGAGTCGACTACTCGATGATAGCCTTCCGCGGCCGTCCGCCCTTGGCTCCGTTGGCCGCGCTCCGGCTTCGGAACGCTGTCCCGCGAAGGTGCACAATATGCAACATTTTTCTTGACAAGCTGTGCACGCGGTGCGACAATATGGCTATGCAAGCACAAGGTGCACGAACAATCCCCCGAGGGATCAGGTTCCCGAAAGACCTAGAAGAGATTATCCAAAAAGAAGCAACTCGCGATGGCGTAAAGTTTTCCCCGAAAGTTGTTGAGCTTGCCCGGCTTGGCCTTTCCAGGAGGAAGCGCGTGGGCGGGAAGAAGGACGCTTAATGAAGCTCGCCCTCGATGATCTGAAGCTCGGCGCCGGAACGCAGCCCCGCGCCAAGATAGATGAGGCTGTAGTCGCCGACTACGCCGAGGCCATGCGCGAGGGCGCGGCCTTCCCGCCCGTCGTCGCCTTCTTCGACGGCGAAATCTACTACCTTGCCGACGGCTTTCATCGCGTCGACGCCGCCTACAAGCTCGGGCTCGATGCGATCGAGGCCGAGGTTAAGCAGGGAACCCACCGCGATGCTATCTACTACTCGCTCGGCGCGAATGCCGACCACGGCTTGAGGCGGACCGCCGAGGACAAGCGCCGGGCAGTCATGCGCATGCTCGAGGACAAGGACTGGAAGTGCTGGCCGCAGGGCGAGATCGCGAAGGCCTGCCGGGTATCAAGGAAATTTGTTAACGATCTACTGACCGACCCGAAATCAGGTTGTCACCGGTTACAACCTGAAGAAAAAGTTATCGGATCCGACGGGAAAGCTTATCCGTCGGCCCGCCCTGCCCGCGCTCCCGCCCCCGTCGTCAACGAGATGCCGCTCGACGATGAGCTCGAGCCAACCGAGGAAGAGTACGCCGCCTCAATGGAGTCCGAGCCCGAGCCTGAGGCTAGCCAATCCGGGGCGCAACCCGACCCCGAGCCCAAGCCTGCCGAAATCCCGACGACCCCCGATCACGTTATCAACGCCCTGCGCAACTACATCGACGTCATCCTCGACGAGCTCGACTCCGACACAGCTCGCCATTACGCGGTTAACGAGACCATCAAGTACCTGCGCGAGAAATCGATCGCCCTCAACCGGGCAAGCTAGGAGGAGAGCATGACCACCCGTGACCTCTCCCTCGAATACGGCATCACTCCCGCTGACGGCTGGAAGATCGCCTGCCGCCGCTTCCACTACTTCGCGCGCATGGGCGACCACCACCTTCCCCGGAAAGAGATCAGCGTCCTGCGTCCGCTGTTCCTGGCCGCCAAGATCCCGGCACGGCCGGCTCTCGCGTCGCCAAAGCCAGAAGCTAAAGAGGCTCCCGTGGAACAAATCGAAGGCGTCTCCCTCTCTCTGGTAGCGCAGAAATCAGGCATTCCCGAGGGGACTATAAAGTCTCTCCTCTCGCGAAACAAAGAACTTCAGGACTTACCGTACTCAACTAAGGCCGCCGGGATTCGCGTGTTCTTTCCGGCTTTCATCGAGTGGCTGGCGAATCATCAAGGGAAAGAAGTTGCAGAAGTTGCACGCTCTGCAACTTCTGCAACTCGCATCCCTGCCGGTATCCAACTTCACGAGATGCGTATGATTTACGGCCCAAGCGAAGCCGCTCGACGTCTCGATTTTATCATCGGATTCCAACCTAAGCAGGCTTCTCTACCCGCACTCGATTCGGCTGCCTCAGATGCCGAGGCGCGCGACGGCTTCGCGGCTCTCGCAGCGATCGCTAATGGCCTTCCGGCAGAGGTCATCAACAAAGCTGCCCGTGCATCGGCGGCGGCAGGAGAAGCCGCGGCCAGGCGCGAGATCGCCCGGTTTGTTCAGGATCAGAAGCAAGGGAGGCTCGGATTATGACTTCCGATGATCAGAAAGAAATAAAGAAGTGCATATCTTGCCGCTCTCTCCCCCGCCTCCCTGAAGAATTCGGCGACGATGGATTAATACATATAGATTGCGTTGATTGTGGAGTCGGGGTTACTGGGGTGGAATATGCCGAGGCCATAAAAAATTGGAACATGATTAATCTCAGTGATTTTGATATCTTTCAAGAAGCTCTAAACATATTAAGAAAATGGTATCCCCAAAATTCGCAACAGAATAAATCGGCAACAAGTCATGAAGAAGAAACCACTGAGAGTCATTCATCGATAAACGGCGCTGGCTTTGTATATATAGCTCATACGAAGAACACCAGTAATTATAAAATAGGTTCAAGTAAAAATGTGGCGAAGCGACATGCCAGGCTGAAGACTGGCAATCCTCATTTGATAGTCATCGCTACTAAGCTGACAGCAAATCGTCTCGCAGAAGAGCGCATGCTCCATCGAATCTATGCTTCAAGCAGGATTGGCGGCGAATGGTTCTCGCTTACAAGCGAACAGATTTCAGAAGCTATTTCGTTATTCGGTTTTAATTACTGCATCGAGGCGCAATCGTGACCCGCCCCGACCCCGCGACCGCCTCCTTCTCCGAGATCGTCACCGCGATCTTCGACCGCCTCGACGCGATCGACGATCGCATCCAAGGCAACGACGGCAAGCTCTACGCGCCCATGGCCGCCGCGGCCAGACTCCGCATCGGCCGCAACTACTTCGTCTCGAAGCCCTGGCGCATTCCCCGCTTCGGCGCCGGCCTTGGCCGCTACACGCTGTCCGAGTACCGCTCCTGGCTCGACCGCCCCGAGGCCGTTAGGCGCGGGGAGTGGGAGGCGAAGCCGGAGATCGAGCGCCGGCACCTAAGGGGCGCCGCATGACTGCGCAGAAAAAGGCCCTGCTCCTCTTCGGAGCCCCGCGGCAACTGCGCAAGCTCGCCGAGGAATGCGCCGAGCTCGCAGCCGCCGCGCTCAGGCTTTCCGAGGGCGACACAAAGGAACGGCGCGATCACTTCTTCGAGGAGTCGGCCGACGTCGAGATCGTCCTCGAGCAGATGAAGATCCACTACGGCGAGATCGACTTCGCGGCCTGGCGCGCGCGCAAGCTCTCGCGGCTCGAGGGCATCGTCGGCGCCCAGTCCGGGGCCGCTGAGCTAGGCGACGAGAGGGCGCGGGCCGAGTCCTGCGAGCGCGCGGAGGAGAAAGGACGGAAGAGCGCAAGGGCTGAGGCCGTCGAGCGCGCGCCGGCGCCTGAAGACGCGATACCTATCGCCGAGGCAGTGGAGGCTACGGGCATAACCCTGAACGATCTAAAGGCTGGCCTCGATCGTCACCTCGTCCCCTGCACCATCAAGCCGGGGAAGGGTAGGGGTCTGCGGATGGTGCTTGTGGCCGACGTTCTCGCGTACAAGAAGACGCTCGATGATAAGCGCGCGCGGGCTGCTAAGCGGAAAGCGGGGATCGCATGAAAAGCCTTATCGATCTCGGCAAGACGCATGTTCGCCACCTCGTGGCCGACTCCTCAGGGCAGACGCTCTGCAAGCTCGATGCCGCGCGAATGTTTTTTGTTAAGCCCGAGAAGGAGTCCGGATACATCCTCTGCCCGAAGTGCCTGAAGGCGCGCGACGCTATCGAAGCCGAGGCCAAGAAGGTAAGCGCATGATCCCGATCCTGCTCCTCCTATTCGTCGCCGTGTGCGCGGTCATCGAGTACCGAAAGCCGGGGCCGAAATGAGCACACCCGAAGGCGCGGTCCTGTCTGCGATCCTTGAATATCTCGAGATCCGGCACGTCTTCGCCTGGCGAAACAATACAGGCGCCGTGAAGGTGGAGGCTCGGCCCGGCCAGCGGTTCATTCGATTCGGGAAGAGAGGCTCCTCGGACATCCTCGGCGTCCTCGACGACGGCCGCGCGCTCGCGATCGAGGTCAAGGGGCCGAAGGGAAAGGCGACCTTCGAGCAACTTGATTTCCTAGCAGAGATCGCGAAGCGCGGAGGCGTTGCCTTCATCGCGCGATCGATAGAGGACGTGGATAGGCACCTATTTCAGCCGGGGTATGGGCGCGAAAGCGTGAGGGGGATACAAGGATGATGATCGATAAATTCAAGATCGACGGCGACATGATCACGGTCGACTACCACGGGCTCTCCGAGTCCTTTCGTATCTCGACCTGCGATGAGGGGAAGAAGGAGTTATACCAAGCGACCGCGAACGTAGCGATTGGGGCCCGCGTGTTGCTCGGTCTCGAAAACCTCGAAGGCGCCGGTTTCTTTGCTATTACCTTCTCACGCGGAGACGAGCCCGGAACTCGCCTTATCCTCTCGTTACCGACGACCAAGACTCCCGCGAAGGTGACTTGTCCGAAGCTTGACCGTGGAGAGCATCGAGACGCCAAAACGCTCCAGGTGGTCGAAGATCACCCAAAGACATGGTACGAGCGCGCTGTCGCAGTGCTCGAGGCGCAGATCATGACCTTCGTCCTCGGCAAGCGCATGCAGATGGCGCTCCCCTTCGACCAGTCGCCCGAGGAGCGAAAGCTCACAAAAGACGTCAATGAATTCCTTGAGGATGAAGGCGTGACGGCGACCGTAGAGACTGAGGGTGGCCGCGTCCTCGACTTCGGCGCGAATGCCTCGGCCCAAGCCTGACCAGGAGATCGGCATGACCCAATCCGAATACGAAGCGGACATCGCCTTCCTGCTCGCTCGCGCACGCCAGGCGGGCGGGATTTATTTCAGCGAGGAGCGCGACGTAGGCCTGTCGTCCAATTCGCTTGTGGCGATCGCCTACGGAAGCGCGGAATCGCAGACTCTGCCTCGCGACCAATCCGACCTCGATGCCTGCGAGCACGCCTTCGCGAAGCTTCCGGAGCATCGCAAGACGATCGAGGCTCGCGCTGCGCTCGCTCGGGCGCGCACGGCCATAGATAAGAAGTACCCGCGCCACGCCTAGCGGAGGCGCCATCACATAGTCGGAGGTGGAGATGCACTACAGGAACGGAAGGGAAGCCAAGAACGGCGACAAGGTCGTCCAGCTCGGATGGAACGGCGGCAACGTCGAGGCCGTCGGGGAGCTCCAGAATGCGACCCCCGGTAGCGACTTCTGCAACGGCGACATCATGCGCGGCGAGGAGAAGGTCACGGGCGCGTGCCTGTGCGACTGCCTGCACGTCGACGACCTGGCCGCGATCCTCGCGGAGAAGGGCCTCGACAAGCGGCCGGAAGCGAAGCCCGCGGCCGCTGACGAGGGCACGCCGCCCCCGGAGGAGCAGACTGGCGCCGAGCCCCAGGACGAGCCCGAGGAGGGCGCGGCGGCCGAGAGCGGCGAGGCCCAGGGATGAAGGGCGAGGCCACCGCGAAGAAGCCCGCGAAGAAGGGGCTGACCGAGAAGCAGAGCGCGAGGGTCCAGGAGATCGCGACGGAAGCAAGATTCGAGGGCGACCCCTTCGACGTGAATTACGTCCAGGCCTACCGCAAGACGAGCGAGAAGTTCATCAGGTCGCTCGACAAGATCCTCGCCATCATCGCGCCAGCGAAGCCCAAGGTCGAGAAGTAGCGTCCGCGCCGCTTCCTGCGCGGGAAAGGTAGGTATCAGGTGAAGAAGTTCTTCACCGCCCTCATGGTCGTCTGCGCGCTGCTCTGCTTCGCGCTCCCGGCCGTCGCGAGTCCGCCCGGGACCTCGCCGATCCTCGCGGCCCTCGGGCCAGAGCTCGGCATCGACCTCGGCTACGGCATCCAGGAGGCGGCGCCCGTTTTCGGCGTCACCTCCGCCCCGGCCTCCGCGCCCTACTTCGAGACCGTCATCGAGCGCGAGACCTCTCTCGTCTTCTACATCGTCAGCATCGCCATCGCGGCCACGCTGGCCGGCCTCATGTCGGGCGCCTACTTCATCTATGCCCAGGTAAAAAACGTGGGGAGGTCGCGAGCCTTCGCCAATGGCTTCCGCGGAGGCCGGAGGTGGGTTTAGACGGCCTCGCGGCCTAATGGATAAAAACCGGGGTGCGTCGGATTCGCACTTGATTGATAGGCCGGGGTGACCGGCCAGCCGCCAAGAGCGGCATCTGCGCGGCCGGGACGGCTGTCCCGCCAATACCCGGCCGCGGTTCATGGGGACGCAGTGAAACGGGTCACGCTCGGGGCAGTACAGAGGGAACTACGGCGAAGGCCAAGCCGACTACCCGACGGAGACTACCGAGAAAAGCGGGTTCGACTCCCGCCGTTCTCGTGACTGCATTTGGGGCCTTAAGCGCGATATAAGCGCGCGGCGGAGCATTGCGGAGCAGTAGGCCATGGGGAGACTGCCGACTACGCATAAGCCCATGGACGCCAGACCCCGCTAAAAATGAATGAGGGACGCCCGCACCGTCGTCGCGGGGTGTTGCCGGGGTCCATGCCGGATGGGGAGTGGCGCGCGCCGCTGCATCTCGGGCCTCCGCCGGTCAGCGGCTGATTACCGCTCCTCGGCAACTTTATTTTGGAGACGCGCGATGATGTTCGAGGTTGAGCTGAAGCTGTCCTGCATCGTCGAAATGGATTCCATCAGCGCGGATGCGGCGAAGGCTCTGGCCGTGGACAAGGTCGCGAACGGGCCCTGTCTATTCGTCGCGGAGGGCACGGTCACGGGCGCGCACAAGAAAGCGGGGTACTACCTCGTGAAGGGGATGAGCGCCGAAGTCATCGACGCCTGGCCGTTCCTTGGGAACCGGCGAGTAAACCGCGCGCCGCAGAATAACGCGGATGAAGAAGAAGGAGTAACGCGATGAACGAAAAACCGAAAGCCTTCCTAGCGGCCCTCGCCCTCGTCCTTGCGAACCTCGCCCTCATCGCGCTTCTCGGCGTGGGCGTGTTCGCGATCTCGGCCCAGGTCCGCGCCCAGGCCCCGGAGCCCGAGCGCATCGTCTGGCTCTCCGAGGTCTCGGGCCCGCCGCAGGGCGCGGAGGTCTACGGCTTCTTCGAGCTCATCTACTTCTATGAGGGCCAGGGCTACCGCGCCCACTTCTTCACCCAGGCGCAGCGCGACGAGTTCGAGCGCGAGTACCTGCCAACCCTCGGCCGCGTCGAGGGGCCGCGCGTGGATATGTCGGCGCTTCCGCAGGACCCGATGGACGCGGTGGGAAGGAAGGGGAAGTGACCCGAGTAGCTGACCTCTTTTGCGGTGCCGGCGGCGAGACGACCGGCATCATGCAGGCCCTCGGCGAGATAGGCGGTCGCTTCGACGTGGCCGCGGTCAACCACTGGGATATCGCTATCGAAACGCACCGCCGCAACCATCCCGCCTCGCGCGCTTACTGCATGAGCCTCGAGCAGCTTAATCCCCTCGAGGTCTTCGGCGCGAGGGACCAGCTCGACCTTCTCTGGGCCTCGCCGGAATGCACGCACCACTCCAACGCCCGCGGCGGCCGGCCCTGCTCCGACCAGTCCCGTGCCTCGGCCTGGCTCATACTCAAGTGGCTGTCGGAGCTCTATGTCCGACGCGTCATCCTCGAGAATGTGCCCGAGTTCTTAACCTGGGGACCGCTGGGCTCCGACGGCCGGCCGCTCAAGTCGAAGAAAGGCGAGAGCTTCCGCGCCTTCGTCTCCGCCCTCCAGAGCCTCGGCTACAAGGTCGACTGGCGCCTCCTCTGCGCGGCCGACTACGGCGACCCGACGACGAGGACCAGGTTCTTCCTTCAGGCCGTCCGCGGCCGCGGCCGCATCTCCTGGCCCGAGCCGACCCATGCCGAAACGCCCGGCCTTTTCGGCCGCGCGCCCTGGCGGCCGGCCCGCGAGGTGATCGACTGGAGTCTCCGCGGGGATTCGATCTTCAACCGCGCCCGGCCCCTGGCTCCGGCGACCATGCGCCGCATTGAAGCAGGGATCCGCCGCTACTGGGGCGACTGGGCCGAGCCATTCCTCGTTCAGTTCCATGGTGGAGCGGGAGCGGAAAGGAGAACGCAGGACTGCAAGGGCCCAATCGGGACGCTCGATTGCTCGAATCGATATGGGCTCGTCCAGCCGTTCATGGTCCCGTTCTACGGTGAGCGCCGCGGGCAGGACCCGCGGACCCATGGCGTCGATGAACCCGTGCCGACTATCCCGGCGAGCGGCGGCGGAAAGTTCGGCCTGATCGAGCCCTTCATACTTCCGCCACTTGGCTTCTATGCCCGTGACGGGAAGGCGAATCGCCCTCGATCCCTCGACGAGCCCGTCCAGACGATCACGACACGAGGAGGCGGATCCCTCGTCGAGCCCTTCCTCGTCGAGTACTACGGCCAGAGCGGGGCCGCCTCGGTCCGTGTCCCGCTCTCGACCGTCACCACGAAAGACCACTTCGCCCTCGTCGAGGGCCGGGCCGGCCTCGACATTACCTTCCGCATGCTCCAGCCCCACGAGCTCGCCGCGGCCCAGGGATTCCCGGACGGCTACGACTTCGCCGGTAAAAAAGGAGACAAGGTCAAGCAGATCGGAAACGCGGTCCCGGTCGGACTCGCGCGGGCTCTTGCGCTCGAGGCGCTGTCCGCATGACCCGGCCCAGGCTCGCCGCCCGCAGCGCCGCCGCGAAGAAGGCCGCGCGCTCGCGCAAGCGCATGGCCGAGGCGAAGGCGAAGCGCGAGGAGAAGATTGTTTCACGTGACGAGCCGAACGAAGGGAAGGCCTCATGACCGACCTGTTCGGTAAACGGATCCGCGAGGGACGCAAGAACTTTTCGCGGAACAATCTCGGTCAGCGCCAGGCCGGGGACTTCTACCAAACGCCTCCGACCATGGCGCGCCAGTTCTTGGCCGCGTTGCCTGTTCGGCGCCTACCCATTCTCGAACCGGCTGCGGGAGACGGCGAGCTTGTACGTGAGCTCTTCAGGACCTGCGGTATCGATAACGTCGAATTCTACGACATCTCCGGCGGATCCGATTTTCTCGAGGAAACCCGCCGCTTCCCGACAATCATCACGAATCCGCCGTTCTCCCTCTCGACGGCCTTCATCCTCAAATGCAAGGAGGTGGCGACGCATCGCTTCTCCCTGCTTATGCC
>JAQTNG010000085.1 GCA_028714015.1 Elusimicrobiota bacterium
CGGCCTCGGTTCCATCGGACCGGCGTATTGGAGCACGAGGCGCGGCGCGAAGACCTCGATGCCGTCCGCGGTGATTCTGAACGCATGCAGGTCCCGGCTGTGCGCCAGACCGCGCATCTTGACGACTTGGATGAAACGCTGCTGTTCGCCCGACGTTTCCCGCTGGGTCATCGAGATCATGCCGTCGATGATGGCGGAGATCGGATTGTGCTCCAAATCTTTCACCGTGTATTCCCCGAGGAAGAGCGACGTGCATCTCCTTGCCATGAGATTGACGACGAGCTCATAGGAGAATTTGCGGAGTTCTTCGGGCGACGTCGCCATATCCTCGAAAACCTTGAAGCTGTCCACCACGATGAACGCGGGTTTGATCTTCTTGACGCGTTCGACGATGATCTCCAGAGTCTGCGCGAGGCCCTTCGTCCGAAGGAGTATTCCCAGGTCGACGAAGTGTATGCACTGGTCCATCTTCTTCCGGTCGAAATAGCTGAATTTATTGAGGTAAAAGAGGGTTTTGGCTCCGGGCTCCGAGAGCGTGCTGAAGTAAAGGGCTTGGTTTTCCGGCGTCGCGTTATGAAACGCGATCTGCTGCGCGAGGATCGTTTTCCCGGATCCCGGCAGGCCCGCGATGACGGTGCTGGAGCCTTTGATCAAACCGCCGGACAGCATCGTGTCGAGGTTGTGGATGCCCGTCGTAATGAGGTCGTTCACCGTCATGAGTTTGTCTTTCGCCGGCATAGGGGGCTCCTCCTGCTCCTTCTTCAGCGGCATGCGGCTCTCGGGCCGGCTCTTGTCTTGCGGGGCGGGCTGTCGGATCTTCGCTCCCGGCGCAAGCCGAGACAGCTCGTCGTGGAGTCCCGGAGTCAGAATCTGGTCCGTCAAATCGCCGATCACCGTTAAAAAATTCACGAGCATGAAGCCCAGGCTCTCCTGCAGTTCGCTCTTCTCCGGAGGGCTCGTTGATTCCAAGAGCGCCTTGCAGGATATGTCGGCCGTCCCCAATTCGAGCGGGGCGAGGAACGGATATCTTTCCGCGCTGTTGGAATGGACCATCTCGGCGATCGATTCGAGGACGATTTCGCCGACCGCGCTCTCCGCGCGGCGCCAAAGAGCGCCCCAGGCCGTTTCGAACAGCTCAAGCTGGGCCGCCGGCGGGACGCCCTTGGCCGCCTGCTCCAGCCAAGAGCTCACGCTCTCGGCATGACCGGTCTCTTGCATAGTCGCCTCTCGTCGCCTAGGACCACGGTGTTCGCTTTCAGAATAGCCCGGAGGGCGCGCCGCTGGGAATGGACGGAGTGTAAAGAAAAAATTTAGCGCGCGCGGGCCTCCCTCTCGCCGCGCCTCTTGTGGATCTGGGCCAAAGTGTCGAGCAGGTACGGCTTCAGCGGCCCTTCCCGCGCGAGCGCGTCCTTGGCCAAGGCTTCCGCTTCCTCCAGGCGGCGATCCTGCGCCAGGTAAACCATCGCCAGGTTGTTGCTCGCCCCCGGATGGCGGGGCGCGAGGGACAGCACGCGCAGGTAGCAGCGCCGGGCCTTGTCGAAATCGCCTTCCTCGTAGGCTCGGTTGCCGAGCGCCATCCAGGCGCCCTCGTGGCGGCGGTCCAGGGCGACGGCGCGCAGATACTGCGCGTCCGCGGCCTTCTTCTCTCCCTGCGCCTCGTACGCCGCGCCGAGGCGGGCGTGCTCGTCGGCGGTCAGCGGATCGCGGTCGCGAAAGATCCTCGGGAGCTGGACGCAGCCGGCCAGCGACGCCGCGAGCGCCGCGGCGAGGACGCGGCGAAGGCCGTTCACGACGGCCCCGCCGCGACGACCAAAGCCCAGCGTCCGGTCCTGTCCCATTGCTTCAGGAATTGACGGTACGGGACGAAGGCGTCCTTCCTGACGCCCGTGTGCGCGTAGACGCCGCGCCGGGCCTCGTCGTAGCCCGTGACGACCAGGAAGTGACCGATCGGGAGGAACCGCCAGCCCATGTTCACGAAGGCGATGACGGGCCGTCCGGCGTCGAGATTCGCCTTGATCCCGTCCAGGCTCCCGCTCGACATCTCGGCGGCCAGGCCGTGCGCGCGCGCCGCGATCAGGAGGTCCATCGGAAGCGAGCCCCCTATCTTCTCGACGTAGATCTCCGTCTTCAGGTCCTTCGGCTCGGCGGGCTTCCCCCAGAACGCCAGGACGCTGGCCAGCGCGGAAGGACCGCACTGATCCGTCTTGTCGGGAAAGAAGGGCACCCCCAGCAGAACCGCCAGGATCAAGGAGCCGAACGGACGCGCCATGGCCCTAGACCCGCTTGAACAGATAGATCACGAGCAGGACGAGCACGACGATCACGAGCACTTCGACGACGAGGCCGCCGGGCCGGACCGCGTCGATCTGGGTCGCCAGCTGATGGATCTCCTGATCGGAGAGCTTCCCGAGTCGCGACTCGACCTCCTTGTCGCCGAGGCCCATGGCCTTCAGGCGGCCGCGCAGCGCCTTCGACTCGAGCGCGGTCGAGATGGTCTTCATGTCCGAGGCGCGCGACACGCTGGGAGCGGGGGCGTCGGTGGCGATTCCCGAAGGAGCCAGGTTCGCCCAGCCGGAGGGCGGATCGCCGAAGAGTGCCGTGGTGGTGAGAATCAGCGTGTAGATCAGCGAACGGACGGCGGATTTTCTCGAGCGGGCGTTCATGGCGATCTCCTGGGCGCGGGGTATTCTGACACGGAGGCTGTTGCGGGGAAATGCGCTTGGCGCAACGATTTCGCGACGTCCGCGGTTGAGCGGAGCGAATTTCACGAGCCGGCCCGAGAACGGCGGTCGCGGCCTCAGCAGCGACCGCCGCCGCGCCGTCTTCCGGCGTCGAGTTCAGCGCTGCCGCGACCCCGCGTGCTCCTTTTTCGGCTGATGGGCCTGCTGATGCCAGTGGTCGGACCATTTCAGGACTTCGTCCTTTTTGTCGCCGTAATGCTCCTGGATCTTGCCCACGAACTTATCGTAGTCGCCCTCGATCTGCTGCAGGTCGTCGTCGGTGAACTTGCCCCACTTCTTCTTGAGCTCGCCTTTGAACTGCATCCATTTTCCTTTGAGCTGATCATTGTTCATGGTTCATCTCCTTTAAGGCATTCCAGAACTCTAAAAACGGTAGTTCAGCCCGGCGGTCAGCATGAAGCCGTGGTCGCTGAAGTCCTTCCCGGCCGGAGACGCCGTGGTCGGAGCATTCAGGCTCTGCGTCCAGAGATAACGGTAGGAGCCGTCAATGGTCCAATGCCGGGCGAGAGCGACCTCCAAACCCGCGCCGGCATGGGGACCATAGCGGTGCGTCGTGCCGTCGCCCTGTATGTGGGTGTAATACCAGCCCACGCCCCCGAGGATGTAGGGAGAGGCGACGAAGTTCGGCGCCAGATAGAGCATCAGCGAGGCCTGAACGGGGACGATGTCCACCGTCGTGCCGCCGTACTTGTTCTGGCGGTAGTCGGCGGAGCCCTCGACGGCGATCACCGAGGTGATGTGCAGCCGCAGCTGGGCGCCGCCGTTCAGCGTCCCCTTATCGGCGTCCTTGGGACGGTAATACGCCGCCCGGCCGCCGAACGTGACGCCCGGCCGTGAGGCGCGGAGATCGTTCCCGTCGGCCGACTGGGCGCTCGCGCCGAGGGCCGATGCCGCGACCAGAGTCAACGTCAGTAACGCGCAATGGACTGACTTCATGGGTTCACCTCGAATTTCTTCGCCATCGCCGGGCGTTCTCGCTCCGGCGGCGAACAGTATCAGAATGGCCGCGGGCCGCCCCATAGAGGGCCTGTCAGGTCTGTTCGAACGAAATATGGCGCCCGGGGCGTCAAGAAAAAACCACCAATGGTTTACCGGTCCGCTATAGGCGACCGGTCGCGCTTCCGACTACAGTAGCGCTCAGAAGCTTCGCCGTGCATTCGGTGAGAGATAAAAATGATCGGCAAAAAGATGGAAGAGATGCTGAACAAGCGGATGAACTCGGAGTTTTACAACTCCAACCTCTACCTGGCCATGGCGGCCTGGTTCGAGGCGCAGAACCTCCCGGGGCTGGCGCACTGGATGGAGGTGCAGGCCGGAGAGGAGCGCGGCCACGCCATGCGCTTCTACAACCATATAAAGGAACGCCGCGGCACGATAATGCTGTCGGGGGTGCCCGCGGTCCCGGTGAAGTACAAGAGCCCGCTGCATGCCTTCGAGGAGGCCTTCAACCATGAGGTGGAGGTGAGCGCCGACATCAATAAAGCGGCGGAAGCCGCCGGCGCGGAGAAGGACTTCGCCACCGCGATCATGCTGCAGTGGTTCGTCACCCAGCAGGTCGAAGAGGAAGCCAGCACCGCCGCCATCGTGCAGCAGTTGCGCATGGCGGGCGATTCCAAGGGCGGCCTCATGCAGATAGACCACCACCTGGGCAAGCGCAAGGCCGGCTGAGAAGAGAGAGGGGAGACGGTGAACCATGAGCCGCTGCAGCCCCGGCGCCATTACCCCGCCGCCTTCGTCACCGAACAGGGGGTCGCCCCCAAGTACGGCCGCAATCGCCGGCAGCATCCCGAGCGGATCGTGGAAGCGCTGAGAGCCTATCTGGCCAGGCACCGCCCGCTGAGCGCGGAGCTTCGGGGCACGTTCGTCGCGGTATGAGGATAACGGCATGAAAGTGGCCGTGATCGGCGGCGGCATCGCCGGGCTTAGCGCGGCGATCGCGCTCGGGCGCGTCGGAGCGGACGTCGAGATCTTCGAACGCAGCTCTTCGATCCGGGAAATCGGCGCGGGGCTGAGCCTTTGGCCGAACGCGACTTACGCGCTGCGCGAGCTCGGCCTGCTGGAGGCGTGTACGCGCTCGGCCAGCCGCGTTCAAAGGATCAGCCTCAGGGACCCCGGGGGCCGGGAGTGGGCGTCGGTCGGCATATACGGTCAGGCGACGCCGGCCCTTTGCCTGGACCGGCCGGCGCTGCTGTCCGTGCTGCTTGCGGCCGTGGACCCGAAGCGCATCCATGTCGGCCAGGAATGCGAGGGCCTCGGCCTGGAATCGGAAGATGGCCGGAAGCCCCGCGTGAATTTCAAGGACGGCTGGACGCTGGAGTTCGACGCCGTCATCGGCGCCGACGGGCTGGGCTCCGTCGTGAGGCGTTTCGTGACGGGACGCGTCGAGCGTCCCGTCTATCGCGGCTATCAGATCTGGCGAGGCGTGGCGGAAGTGCTCCCGTCTTTTTACGCCGAAGGCAATATCACGGAGGCCTGGGGGAAAGGGGAGCGCTTCGGGATCATGCCCATCGGGAATGGGAAGGTGTGCTGGTATGCGACGCGAAACCAGCCCGATACGGCGCCCCCGCCGAGCAAGGCGGAGATCCTGGAGCATTTTCGGGGGTGGCATCCGCCCATCGCCGAGGTCATCGCGGCGACTCCCGAAGACTCGATCGTCAGGACGCCGGCGCTGGACCGGCCGACGACCGGGAGCTGGGCGAGGGGGCGGGTCGTGCTGATCGGCGATGCCGCGCATCCGATGACGCCGAATCTCGGCCAAGGGACCTGCCAGGCGCTCGAGGATGCCGTCGTGCTGTCCCGCCTCCTCGTCCATCCCGCCTCGATCGAGGCGGCGTTCCGGCGTTTTGAAAAGCTCCGGCGCGCCCGCGCCGCCGCGATCGTGCTCGGCGCCCGCTGGATCGGCCGCTTCGCTCAGTCCGAGGGCCGGGCCGCCCGTCTGGCGCGCAGCGGCCTTCCCCGCTTCCTCTTGTCGGGCGCCATCGAGAGGACGTTCCACGCGGTCCACGACTACCGGGCCGGATCGGCGGCGGGCCGGCCGGCATGAGCGCCACTCCTCGACGCGGGAAGGCGCGAGCCCGCCTCTACGGGCTGGGGACGGCGCTGCCCCCGCACGAGGCGGGCCAACCGGCCGTGAAACGGTTCATGGCGTCCCTGGCCGGGGCCACGCTCAAGGGCCGCCGGCGCGCGGTCACCCTCGGCTTCCTCGAAAAGATATACGCCTCTTCCGGGATCGCGAACAGGCACAGCGTCCTCGCCGACTATGCCAAGGACTCCCCGGCGGACTTCGAGTTCTATCCGTCCAACTGGGCCCTCGAGCCCTTCCCGACCACGGCGGCGCGCATGAAAGTGTTCGAGGAATGCAGCGTCGGCCTGGCGGAGAAGGCCTGTCGTAAAGCCCTGCGCGAGTCGGGCGCCAGGCCCGCCGAGATCACCCACCTCATCTTCACGACCTGCACGGGGCTTTTCGCCCCCGGGCCCGACATCCTCCTCATCGGCCGCCTGGGGCTGCGGCCCCAGGTCCACCGCGCGGTGCTGGGCTTCATGGGCTGCTATGCGGGCTTCAACGGCCTGAGGATGGCCGGGCAGATCCTGGGAGCCGAGCCCGAGGCCGTGGTCCTGCAGGTCTGCGTCGAGCTCTGCACTTTGCATTTCCAGAAGGAGGCCCTTCCCGACTTCATCGTGGCCAACAGCCTCTTCGGCGACGGCGCCGCCGCCGCCGTCTACGCCCGTCCCGGGCGCCTCGAGAAAGGGCTGGGGGACCTGCTCGCGACCCACAGCCGCGTCGAGAACGACAGCCTCGAGCACATGTCCTGGCGCATCGGGCCCGCGGGCTTCGAGATGCGCCTGGACCGCTCGGTGCCGGCGCGCCTGAAAGCCGCCGCCCCGGGCTTCGTCGGGGAGCTTTTGGGGAAGGCGGGCATCAAGCTCGAAGCGAGCGCCTGGGCGATCCACCCCGGGGGGCGCAAGATCGTCGACGAGGTCCAGGCCGCGCTGAGCCTGACGGACCCGCAGGTCCTCTCCTCCCGAGAAGTCCTGAGCGCCTGCGGCAACATGTCCAGCGCGACCATCCTCTTCGTCCTGGACCGGGAGCTGCGTCGGGCGTCCTCACGCTCCGTCGCGGCCCTGGGCTTCGGGCCGGGGCTCACGATGGAAGGCGCCGTCCTCACTCGGCCGTGAGCGCGCCCGCCCCTTGTCGCCCTTTTAACGTGAAGCTCATGTATCATACGCCATGCGTCTAACCATGCTCGCTCGCGCCGGTCTGATCCTGGCGGGGGCGATCCTCGCGGCGGCGGCATGGGCCGCCCCGGCCCTCCCCGGCGTCCGCGAGGCCGGGGAACGACGGCGGATCATCATCGGCACCGAGATGGCCTACCCGCCGTATTCCTTCCTTGACGACGCCGGCCGGCCCGCGGGATACAACGTGGACATGGCCCGGGCCGTGGCCGAGGCCGCCGGGCTCGATATCGAATTGCGGATCGGGCCGTGGGACGAAATCCGCAAAGCCCTGGCCGACGGAAAAATTCAAGCGATCGTGGGGATGTTCCAATCCCCGCAGCGAGCCGCGAAATTCGATTTCACGCCGCCCTTTACCGAAGTCGAGCACGCGATATTCGTCCGGTCGGATGCCCGCGGACCCGGATCCAAGGAAGGCCTCCGCGGAAAAGCGATCATCGCCATGCGCGGCGACATCATGCACGACTACGCGCTGGACGAGGGATTCTCCCCGAACCTGACGCTGACAGAAACCCTGCCGGAGGCCCTCCGTCTGCTCTCCTCGGGCAAGAGCGACTGCGTCCTCGCGGCGAAACTGCCGGGGCTGTATTGGTCGCGGACATTGAACCTGGCCAACATCAGGGCCGTCGGCCCGCCCCTGCGCGTCTTGCCCTACGGCTTCGCGGTCGGCAAAGGCAACCGCGCCCTTCTGGCCCGGCTGAGCGAAGGGCTGGTCACGGTTCAGACCACGGGCCGCCACGCGGAGATAACCGCCCAATGGATCGATCCTCTCGTCCCGCCCGGCATACCGCTGCGCCGGGTCCTCTTTTACGCCGCGCTCGTTCTGGCGCCCCTGCTGCTGTCGCTGGCCCTGGCCCTGCTCTGGTCGCGGACGCTCGCCAGTCAGGTGGCGGCGCGGACCGCGGAATTGCGTTCCCGGAACATGCTCCTGTCCGCCATGGAGGAAGTGTCGATCGACGGGATCCTCGTGGTCGACGAGCGCGGCGCTATATTGTCGTTCAACAAGAGGTTCATCGAGCTGTGGGGCATCCCGTCCGGAGTGGCGGAAACCGGCGTGGACGAGAACCCGCTGCAATTCGTCGCCCAACAGAACAAGGACCCCGAGGCTTTCTACTCGCGGGTGAAATATCTTTACGCCCATAAAGACGAAAAAAGCCGGGACGAACTCCAGCTGAAAGACGGGAGGGCCTTCGACCGATTCTCCTCTCCCATGTTCGGTCCCGACGGCGGGTATTTGGGACGGGTGTGGTTCTTCCGCGACATCACCGAGCGCAAGCGGGCGGAGGAGGCGCTGAGGGAAAGCGAGGAACGGTTTAAACGATTGTTCTTCGAAGCGCCCCTGGGCATCGCCCTGATTGAATCGCTGACGGGGCATATCGAGGAAGTCAATCCCATGTTCGCCAAAATCGCGGGCAGAACAAAGGGAGAAATGGCGAGCATCGACTGGATGAGCATCACGCATCCGGATGACGTCCAGGAAGATCTGGATAAGATGGCGCTGTTGAATGCCGGGAAAATAAGCAGATTCTCGATGGAAAAACGCTTTCTCCATCCTGATGGGGCTGCCGTCTGGGTCAACATGACGATCGCCCGGGTGGAAGTGGAAGATAAAGCGCATCCTCATCACCTCTGCATGATCGAGGACATCACCGCGCGCAAGCAGGCGGAAGATGAGCGCCAAAAGCTGCAGTCGCAGCTCGCTCAGTCCCAAAAGATCGACTCCGTGGGCCGCTTGGCCGGAGGGGTGGCGCACGACTTCAACAATCTTCTCACCGCCATCAAGGGCTACGGCGAGTTCGTCCGCGATGCCCTGCCGTCCGAAGACCCGAGACGAGCCGACGTGGTCGAGATTCTGAGCGCGGCGGACCGCGCCGCATCCCTCACCCGGCAGCTTCTGGCTTTCAGCCGGCGCCAGATCCTGTCGCCGCAGGTGGTCGATATCAATAAGATCGTCGGCGATATGACCAACATGCTGGGGCGTCTCATCGGTGAAGACGTGAAGCTGGCCGCTCAGCTGGCCTCCGCCCCCTGCTTGGTCCAGGTGGACCCCGGCCAGGCCGAGCAGGTCATCATGAACCTGACGATCAACGCGCGCGACGCCATGCCCAAGGGCGGCACGATCACCGTGGCGACGGAGATCGTCCGCTTGGATGAGGGCTTCTTTGCGGCGCATCCGGACTTGCGGCGCGGACCTCTGGTTTGTTTGAGCGTGCGCGACACGGGATGCGGCATGACCGATGACGTCAAGAGCCGCATCTTCGAGCCCTTCTTCACCACGAAGGGGAAGGGCGAGGGCACGGGCCTGGGGCTTTCCACGGTATTTGGAATCATCAAGCAGAGCGGCGCTGAAATCGAGGTGGAGAGCGCGCCGGGTCGCGGCACGACTTTCCGGATCTATTTCCCGCAGATCGAACCCGCGGCCCAGGACAAGAAGGCGAATGCGGGTGAGGACAGACCGGCTCGGGGTCATGAAACCGTCCTGGTCGTCGAGGACGAGGGCGCCATCCTCCGCCTTATGGAACGCGCTCTCATCGCGACCGGATACACGGTTTTGACGGCCGCGGATGGGCGGGAGGCGCTGAAGGTGCTCGAGCGGCACGCCAAACCCGTGGACCTGCTGGTCACGGACGTGGTGATGCCCGGCATGAGCGGCCGCGAATTGGCTCAGGAGATCGCGCGCCGGAACATGGCCCGCAGGACGCTCTTTATTTCCGGCTACACGGACGACGCCATCGTGCGGCACGGAGTTCTGGAGCCCGGCCTGGCTTTCCTGTACAAGCCTTTCTCGCCCGCGGCGCTGCTGCGCAAGCTGCGCGAGGTTCTCGACGGTCCCGCCGACCGGGCGAAGGCGTAAAGCCCCGCCGGGCGGACAGAAGACCGGCGATGCGCCGCCCGCTGCCGCCGTTCGTCGGCGGCGCCCGGTCATATATGCGCTGGAACATATTTTTATTCGGGCGCGCGCCTTACACTGATGGCGTGAGGAAGCTGCCATGAGCGAGGTTCACGAATTCGCAAGGAACGGCGTCGACCGCACCCTTGCCTCGCGGCTGCGGTTGCTCGCGCTCGCGGCGCTGCTGCCGTTGGCCGCCGCCGCGCCGCCTGCGCCGAAGAGCCCGCCCGAATACCCCGAGGACCTCGGACCGACGGCGATCGACGTTTCGGCGTACCCGCCCGAGCAGCAACGCGCCTACCAAGATATCTTCCTGCCGGTTTACGCGGTCATCCGCGGGGGGGCGGCGCGCGCGATCAATTCGCCGTTGATCGAGATCGACGCCGCGGGCGAGGCCGCCGAGCGCCGCGCGCATCCCGAGATCGCGGGAGACCCGAGGCTCGTGAGCTACACGCGCGGCGGCTGGCGAAGCGAGGTCCTGCACGTGAAAAATCGGCCTCGATGCTGCGGCGCCTGTCCGTTTCTGACGCGCGCGGACGCCGAGGCGCTTCGGCATTTCCTCGTTTACGATTCGCTTCGCCGGAAGACCGGCGCCGCCGCCGGACGCTGGGCCGTTCAACGCCGTGATTTGATCCGCCGCTTCGCCGAGACCCGAATGGAGAAAAGGCCATGAACCTGCGCATCGCCGCCGCCGTCCTGCTGCTCGCCGCGCCCTTCGCCGCGGCCGAGAGCGTCGAAAAGGCCGTGCTGACCGCGGCTCCCAACGTGCCGCCGCCCATCGCGCGGCGGACGCCGGCCGTCGTCGCGGTCGCGCTCGAGACCAAGGAGGTCGTCGGCAACCTGATGGAGAGCTTCGGCGAGCCCACCCGCTACGCCTTCTGGACCTTCAACGGGACGGTTCCCGGCCCGTTCATCCGCGTGCGCGAGGGAGACACGCTGGAGCTGACGCTGAAGAACTCGACGAACAGCGCGATGAAGCACAACATCGACCTGCACGCGGTCACGGGCCCCGGCGGCGGCGCGGCGATCACGCTGACCGCTCCCGGCGAAACGACGAAGGCGCGCTTCAAGATGCTCGCCGCCGGCTTCTACGTCTACCATTGCGCGGCTCCGCCCGTCACGGATCACATCGCCAACGGCATGTACGGGGTGATCCTGGTCGAGCCGAAGGAAGGCCTGCCGAAGGTCGACCGCGAGTTCTACGTGCTGCAGAGCGAGTTCTACACGAAGCAGGAGCTCGGCTTCGAGGGGCTCGCGACGTACGCCCCGCAAAAGGCGGCCGATGAGACGCCGACCTACATCGTGTTCAACGGCAAGCACGGGTCCATGACCGAGGAGGGCGCGCTGCAGGCGAAGGTGGGGGACAAGGTCCGGATCTTCTTCGCCAACGCGGGACCCAACAAGACGTCGTCCTTTCACATCATCGGCACGATCTTCGACAAGGTGTATCGCGAGGGCGGCATCGGCGCGGAGCCCGAGCGCAACGTCCAGACCACCGTCGTGCCTCCGGGCGGCGCGACGATCGTCGAGTTCCAGCTGAAGGTTCCCGGGGACTACTCGCTCGTCGATCACGCGATCTTCCGGTTGGAGAAGGGCGCGGCCGGCATCCTGCACGCCGAGGGCCCCGAAGCGCCGGACCTGTACGCTCCGGTCAAATGAGAGGAGCGGCCCAAGCGAAAAATGAGTTTCCGAATCTGAACCTTGCCCGCCGTTCATCGACGGGAAAAAGGCTTCTAGCTGAACCGTTGCACTGAGATTCTGTGGGCGGCCAGGGACGAGATCCAGGAAGCGTTCGACGCGAAGCTCGCTGAGGCTCTTGAAGAGTCTTTCCCGGCGAGCGATACGCCCGCCGTGACGACCTTCGTGGAGACTCAAGGACAGGAGACCTCGAGGTATGACATGAGCCAATATCAAATCGCCGTTGTGGTCGGCAG
>JAQTNG010000086.1 GCA_028714015.1 Elusimicrobiota bacterium
CCTCCGTGCGTCCGGCCAAGGAATGGAGCTGCTTGTCGTCCGAGAGGCGGAACACGCCGTACTCGCTGACGGTCAGGCCCCGGCGGCGCGCGAGGGCGCGCAGGGCGATGTTGTGGTCCTTGGAGCCGGTGAAGTACTGGAGCGCGGCGCCGAAGCAGGACGGCGGCACCACGCGCAGGTCGCACTGAAGGCCGCCGGACAGCCGCACCGCGGCTTTCTCCGGTCCGCTGGACAGCACGCCGTCGATCCCGGGCAGGCGCGTGAACGCCGCGACGACCGCCGCCCCGTCCTCGGCGGCGACGAGCACGTCCGCGTCCGCGACGCTCTCCCGGCCGCGGCGCACGGAGCCCGCCAGCTCCACCCGCGAGACGCCGGGCATGGCCCGTATCCTGACGAGGAGCGGCTCCGTCAGCTGCCGCACCTCCCGCCGCAGCCGGCGGCCGGGCGCCGCCGCGAAGGCCAGGCCTTCGCGCAGCTTCCGCTCGAGCGTCGCCCCGAACCCGGGGAGGCCGCGAATCTTCCCGTCTTCGAGCGCCCGTTGCAGGCCCGAAAGTCCCGATATGCCGGCGGAGTCGAACAGCCGGCGCGCGCGCACGGGGCCCAGGCCCGGCACGCGCAGGAGCTCGCGCAGGCCGGCCGGGAAGCGGCGGCGCAGCAGCTCGAGCTCGGGAAAGGTTCCCGTGCGGCAGGCGTCCGAGATGTGAGCGGCCAGGCTTTTGCCGACGCCGGGAATCTCGCGCAGCTCTTCTTCGGCGAGCGCCTCGAGCGGCGAGCTCCAGGAGCCCGCGGCCTGCGCGGCGCGCTGGTAGGCGCGGATGCGGAAGGCGTCGGCCCCTTCCAATTCGAGCAGCAGGGCCGTCTCCTCCAGCAGCGACGAGATTTCGGCGTTGGTCATGGGGCCTCCCTCCCGGTCCGCGCCGCAACACGGCTTCCGGACTGGCCCGAATGTTGCGCCTGCTTACAAGGATAAGCGCCGCGTTTGCGCGTAGGAGGATCGCCATGAGAGCCAATATCGCCGTGCACGCCCGGAGCTCGCGCGAGATTAACGAGAAGGTCGCCGACCCCTACATGAGGGTTTCCAAGATTCCTCAGCCTGCCGTCTGCGGCGGCTGCGGCGCGGTGTTCCTGAAAGGCCGCTGGCAGTGGGCGCCGCACGCTCCGAAGGGCGCGGCCCGCGAGACCTGCCAGGCCTGCCGCCGCGTGCAGGACGACTTTCCGGCGGGGATCATGACGCTTCGGGGCGCGTTCGTTCGCTCGCACCTTCAGGAGGTCCTCGCCATCGCCCGCAACCAGGAGCAGGCGGAGAACAAGGATCATCCGCTCCACCGGATCATGGGCGTTGAGGAGAAGCGCAACCGCGTCGTCATCAAGACGACGGACATCCACCTGCCCGGCCGCATCGGCCGGGCGCTGCTCCGCTCCCACAAAGGCGAGCTCGACGTAAAGTACGACGAGGGGGCCTACTTCGTCCGCGCCAGCTGGAATCGGGAGACCTGAGGCCTACGGCCTAATAGCCGATCTCCCGGTTCCAGGGCTCGACCGGGATCAACCGGTACGGCTCGAACAGGAGCTTCTCCGTGTACGAGGACGATTTCCCGGCGGCCGCGAGCCTGGCCGTCCGCACGTATAAATCGCTCGCCTCCTTGGGGGTGCGTTTCGCGGAGCAGAGCTCGTTGGCCAGGTTCAGGGCCAGTATGTTCAGCGACTCCGAGTTGCTCGTGGCGGACATCTCCTCGTTGACGGGGTCGAAGCGAAGGCCGTGGCCGAACTCGCGCAGGGGCGTGACCGCTTCGAGCGGCACGTGGTAGCCGACGGCCTGCTCGAGATAGCTCAGAGGCGCATCGCCGTGCACGGTGACCCGTTTCCACGACCCCCGCTCGTACCAGGTCACGACGTCCGGGGCGAGGGCGTTGGGCGGGCCGTAGCGGTCGATCATGAGGCTTGCCATCGTCCTGGGGCCCTCCAGGAAGGTCTGGATGTGCGCTTGCGCGCGCTGCAGCGACACGGCCCGGTGGCGATAGCCGAAATAGGCTCCCCCGGCGAGCGTGATCGCCAGTATGCTCGCGACGACGGTGAGCTCCCTCTTCTGAGCGTTCATGGCACGGTCCTCCCGGGGGGATCCCTTACCTCTCCGCCGCAACGCTTCGACCCTCCGGCGGTCCGTCACCTCATGCGGGCGTATTCCTTGCCTGCCGCCCGAATGGTGAAGCGCTCCTCGAGCTTGCCGAGCTTATCCTTGATGCCGGTATATTCGAGCTCGGCCATCGGCAGCATCGCCGCGCCGAAGAATCCCTGACGGCGCATGTCCATCGCCTTGAGGGAGACCTGATGCCGGACGGCGTCCCAGAAGGGATGGTTGAAAACGTCGACGGGCCCGGTCAGCTTCGCGTCATGGACCGAAAAAGCCGCGCAGCTGACGATGGGCGGGCCGTCGAAGTAGCTGATGGGCGAGTTGAGCCGCACGGGCATCAGCGGCATGTTGTGCGAGCCGCGCATGCCGCCGGCCACGAAGTGCCCGATCGAAAACGGCTCGATGATCTCGCCCGTGGCCGGAAAGTCCATCTGGGCGCGGACCAGCATGACGGGGTCGTCCTTGCCCGTGTATTTCCCGGCGATGTTGTGCAGGCGGGATGTGGAGACGGACGCGGCCTGCGCGCCCGTGGCGCGCGACCAGACGGACTCGACGACGAAGCGCTCCGGATCGCGCAGCAGCGCCGCGATGTCGTGGAGCTCCTCGGGCGCGTTGAGCTCGATCACCCGGTCTCCGTCGACGCAGCTGACGTCCATGATGACGAACCGGAATCCTTTGCTCATCGCGGGAGCGAGGATGAGGCCCGGCGTGTTCATCGGATCGGCGAAGGCGAGGTACAACGGCAGATTATACGCGCCCGGGTCGGTCTTGTCGGCGGCGAAGAACAAAAAGGCCTCGTTCGGGCGCTCCTCGATCTCCAGCTCGGCGACCGCCGGCCCCATGCCGCGGACGTTCCCCGAAAAGGAATCCTTGAGGAGATCCTGCCCCGCGCCGTAAAGCCCTTGAGACTTGGCGGCCGCGGTGCCGGCCACGAAGGCGTCCCAGGCCAGCCGGTGGATCTGCGCGTCGGACGCGCCCTGCCGGTGGGCCATGAGGATCGCGATGTCGTCGCCCGTGTGGCTGACGTAGAAGTCCTTCACGAGCTTGTTCTCGTCGTGGCGCACCCGCTCCTTGACCGTGCTCAGCAGCAGCGAAGAGGGCTGTATGTGCCCGCCGATCGATCCGATGTCGGCCTTGATCACGCTGAGAGTGAGTTTCATGGTCCCTCCGGCGCGGCTCATCGCGCCATGGAATCCCGCGCAACGATGCGACCAGGGCGCGGCCGTCAGAACGCCGCGATAAATCAATTGCGCCGCGGCCATGGACCGGCCCGCGCGCCTTCGCTACAGTAGGCCCGACTCTCGCGGAGGCGGCCATGAATCACGAGCATGAAGAAGCGAAGCGCCGAAGGAAGCACGGAGCCGACAGAGGACCGTCGCCCGCCGAGGAAAAGGGCGCGCCGCCGCGGGAGGATCGTCCCTCGTTTTCCGCGGCCTGGATGCCCCGCGCGGACGCCCGGGAAACCGACGCGGAGTACATCCTCGAGGTCGCTCTTCCCGGCGTGCTCAAGGAGGACGTGAAGGTCGAGGTCAAGGGCGACGTCCTGACCGTCAGCGGCGAAAGGAAAACAGCGAAGGAAGAGCCGGGCAGGACCTGGCTGCGGCGCGAAGCGCCCCACGGCCCGTTTCTTCGCGCCTTCTCCCTTCCGGAGGGGCTGCACACCGAGGACGTCAAGGCGTCCTTCAAGGACGGCGTGCTGACGCTGTCCCTGCGCAAGCCCCCGGAGTTCAAGAGCCGCGGCACGAGCGTCAGGATCGACTGAGGGCGCGCCGGCCCGGGCCCGCTAGAAGCAGTAATCCTTCATGCGCTCGCAGTGGGGCGACTGGCGGAGCTTGGCGAGCGCCTCGAGCTGGATTTGCCGCGCCCGTTCACGCGTGACGCGCAAGGCGCGGCCGACCTCGTCCAGGGAGAGCGGCGACGAGCCGTCGAGCCCGAAGCGCATGGTGATCACCCCCGCCTCGCGCTTGTCGAGATGGGACATCCATTTCCAGATTTCGTCGCGCCGGATCGACTCCTCGGCGGACTTGTGGGGAGCGGGCTCGGCTTTGTCCTCGAGCATCCCTTCGAGCGAGCTCTCCTCGTCGTCGCCGATGGTTCGGGCCAGCGAGACGGGCTCCTGCATCGCGACCTGAAGATCGCGGATCTTGCCGGCGCTCATGCGCAGGCGGGGGGCGCCGTCCTCCTGGATCGCGGCCCGGACCGCCTTCTTGTACCGCGAGATGTCCTCTCGGATATGGACGGGGATGCGGATCGTCTTCTCCTTGTCCACGATGGCGCGCTGGATGGCCTGCCGGATCCACCACGTCGCGTAGGTGGAGAACTTGAAGCCCATGGCCCAGCGGAATTTCTCCACGGCCCGCATCAGACCCAGGCCGCCCTCCTGAATCAGGTCCGTGAGTTCCAGGCTCTCGGAGTTGAACGTCTTGGCGATGGAAATCACGAGGCGGAGGTTCGCCTGGAGCAGGGCGGCCTTGGCCGACTCGATTCTCGCCTCCAGCGCCGCGATCCGGTCGTCGAGCTCGAGGAGCTGCGCCGGAGCCATCGGGAGGGGGTCCGTCGGCCGGCCTTCGCGCAGGCGGCGGGCCTGATCGCGGACGCGGTTCGTCAGCCTGCGCAGCTTGTCCTCATGGAGCCCGAGCGCCGTGATCTTGCGGGCGACCTCCTCGCCGCGCGCGCCGCGCGAGAGGGAGCGAGCCAGAACGATGATCTTTTTGCGCATCGCGTTGACCTGCCGCCGGTCGGGCGTTCCCCGCGGGAGAAGCTCCTTGGCGTCCATGTCGCCTCCTTTCAGGAGCTCGGCCCAGTTCCGTATCTGACGCACGGCGAACGGCGACCCGTACACGAGGCGCTTGAGCTCGGCTCCTGCGGTTTCGATCTCGCGGGCCAGAAGGGTTTCCTGCTGGCGGTTCAGAAGGGGGGTCTTGCCCATTTCGGACAGGTACTGCCCGATTGCACCGGCGTCGGCGGTCTTGCTCATTATTTCGCGGTCTCCTCCCCGGCGCGTTTCGCGCTGCGGGGAACTGGTCCTGGACCAGGCGAAGCGGTTTCGTGCGGTTGAGGCTCGGAGGACGGGCATGCGGCGCTTGGCGGCGCCGCGAGGAGGGCAAGACCCTTCAGCGGACTGATCCCGTGCGGATTCCCGGCCATGATCGAAGTCACGAACGCTTCGAAACAAGTATCGCCCGTTTTTTGTTACGAATATATTACGGCGCGGGAGGCCGCGCTCGAGGACGGGCCGCGGTCAGGACGCCTTTTCCTTCGCCGGCTTCCCGGCCTTCTCCGCGCGGAAGACGAGCTGAGAGTCCTTGCCGGCGTCGGCCTCGACCTTCTGGCCTTCCTTGATCTCGCCGGTCAGCAGCATGCGCGCGAGAGGATCGACCACGAGCCGTGAGATCGCGCGCTTGAGCGGGCGCGCGCCGTAGGCCGGGTCGTAGCCTTCCTGGGCGAGGAAATCCTTGGCCGCGTCGGTGAGCGAGAGCTCCACGCGACGCTCGGCCAGGCGCTTGCGGATCGACACCAGCTGGACCTCCACGATTCGGCGCAGGGCCTCCTTGTCGAGACTCGAGAACTCGAGAATGTCGTCGAGGCGATTCAGAAACTCGGGGCGGAACCGCGACTTGAGCTCGTCCTTCGACGCGTTCGAGGTCATCATGATGACGGTGTTGGTGAAATTGACGGTGCGGCCCTGGCCGTCGGTGAGGCGGCCGTCGTCCATGACCTGCAGGAGCACGTTGAACGCATCCGGGTGGGCCTTCTCGATCTCGTCGAGCAGGACCACGGCGTAAGGGCGCCGGCGCACGGCTTCGGTCAGCTGCCCGCCCTCTTCGTAGCCGACATAGCCGGGGGGCGCGCCGATGAGGCGGGCGACCGCGTGCTTCTCCATGTACTCCGACATGTCGATGCGGATCATGGCTTTATCCGAGTCGAACAGGAACTCGGCCAGGGCGCGCGCGAGCTCGGTCTTGCCGACGCCCGTCGGGCCCATCAGCAGGAACACGCCGGTCGGCCGGTTCGGGTCCGAGAGGCCGGAGCGCGCGCGGCGCACGGCCTCGCACACGGCCTTCACCGGGCCTTCCTGGCCGATGACGCGCTTGTGGAGCTCGTCCTCCATGCGCAGGAGCTTCGCGGCCTGCCCCTCGAGCAGGCGCTCGACGGGCACTCCGGTCCATCGAGCGACGACGCCGGCGATGTCCTCCTCGCCGACCTCTTCCTTCAGGAGCTGTCGTTCTTTCTGGAGAACGGCCAGCTCCGCGCGCAGCTTCGTTTGCTTCCTCTCGAGCTCGGGCACCTTGCCGAAGCGCACCTCCGCCGCGCGGGCGAGGTCGCCGCTGCGCTCGGCTTTTTGCTCGTCGGCCCGAAGCTCTTCGACCTGCTTCTGGAACCCGCGCATTTCACCGATCAGGTCCTTCTCCTTCTTCCAGTGGGTGCGCAGGTCCGCGGACTCGCTCTTGAGGCGCTTGAGGTCCCTCTCGATGACCTTGAGGCGCTCGGCGGAGGGCGCGTCGCCTTCTTTTTTGAGGGCGGTCGCCTCGATCTCGAGGCGGCGTATGTCGCGCTCGGCCTGGTCGAGCTCAACCGGCAGGGAGTCGATCTCCATGCGCAGGCGGCTGGCGGCCTCGTCGATCAGGTCGATGGCCTTGTCGGGGAGCTGGCGGTCGGGGATGTAGCGCGAGGACAAGGTCGCGGCGGCGACCAGGGCGGCGTCGCGGATGCGCACGCCGTGATGCACCTCGTACTTTTCCTTTAGACCACGGAGTATGGCGATCGTGTCCTCGATGGAGGGCTCGTCCACCAGGACCGTCTGGAAGCGGCGCTCGAGCGCCGCGTCCTTCTCGATGCCCTTCTTGTACTCGTCGAGCGTGGTGGCGCCCACGCAGCGCAGCTCGCCGCGGGCGAGCATCGGCTTGAGCAGGTTGGCGGCGTCCATCGCGCCCTCGGCGGCGCCCGCGCCGACGAGCGTGTGCAGCTCGTCGATGAACAGGATGACGCGGCCTTCCTGGGCGGCGATCTCCTTGAGCACGGCCTTCAGGCGCTCCTCGAACTCGCCGCGGAACTTGGCGCCCGCGATGAGCGCGCCGAGGTCGAGCGAGATCACGGACTTGTCCTTGATGCCCTCGGGCACGTCGCCCGAGGCGACTCGCTGGGCGAGGCCCTCGACGATCGCGGTCTTGCCCACTCCGGGCTCGCCGATGAGGACGGGGTTGTTCTTGGTGCGGCGCGAGAGGACCTGGATCACGCGGCGGATCTCGGCGTCGCGGCCGATGACCGGGTCGAGCTTGCCGCGGCGCGCCATGGCCGTCAGGTCGCGCCCGTATTTCTCGAGCGCCTGGTAGGTGGCCTCGGGCTCCTGGGACGTGACGCGCTGCGAGCCGCGGGTCTGCGCCAGCGCGGCGAGGAACTTGTCGGGCGTGAGGCCGAATTTGGAAAGGATCCTGGCGGCGTCGCCGCCCGCGTCGAGCATCCCGAGCAGGACGTGCTCCGCCGAGACGAACTCGTCCTTCAAGGCCTTCATGCGCTCCTCGGCCTTGTGCAGCGCGCCGTCGAACGACGAGGAGGCGTGGAGCTTGCCGCCCGAGACCTGCGGTTTCTTGAGCAGGAACTTTTCCACCTCGGCGGCGACGGCCTTGGGGTCGACGCCGGCCTTCTTAAGGGTTTCGGGGACGATGCCGCCGTCCTGGGCCAGAAGGGCCGCGAGCAGATGCTCGGGGGTCAGCTCCGGATGGCCGCGGCGCTCGGCCTGGGTCTGCGCGTCCGAGAAGGCTTCCTGGGTTTTATGCGTCCAGCGGTCGGGGTTCATGGCCATATTTTACGAGATGCAACAGCCCGACCGTAGGGGGATAAATACGCGGCTGCGGGGGAAATACGGAGGCCGAGCGGATGACGGCGGCGGCAGTCAGCTGTTTCCGAAAACAGTTCGGCGGAAGGGCCGCGTTGTTCGGGGCTCGGCTCTTAAGCGTCCGCGCGCTTCTCCGTCCAGAAGCGCGGGGGCAGGGCGCCGAGCGCCATCAGCACGAGCTGAAGCGCGCAGAACGCGGACAGCCACCAGAAGGCGGCGTCCATGAAGCCGTACGAGTGCAGGCCGATGCCGAGCATGTTGACGCCGAACCAGGAGAGGCTGACGATGATGTTGCCGAATATCGCCATCAGCATGATCCCGCGCTCGCGGGCGTAGCCGCCCCACCGGGCGTGCAGGATGAAGGCGTTCCAGAGCACGATCAGCAGCGCCCCGTTCTCCTTGGGGTCCCAGCCCCAGAACCGTCCCCAGCTCTGGTCGGCCCAGATTCCGCCGAGCACGGTGCCGACGAAGCTGAAGAGCAGGCTGAAGGCGATCACGCCGTAAGCGAGCGACACCAGCGCCTTGGAGGCTTCCGGATCGGGCTTGACCAGCACGTGACGGCGCACGACCCAGGCGACGGCGAGCATGCCGGCGAGATAGGTCGAGCTGTAGCCGATCGTGATCGTGACGACGTGCGTCGCCAGCCAGAAATTCGAGTCCAGGACGGCGCGCATCATCTCCATGGTGTCGCCGGTCGCGCTCAGGTGATGGGCGATCAGCAAGGTCGTGAAACCGATGGCGCAGGCCCCCGCGGCGGCGAAGCCCTTCCGGTGGATGCGCTCGGCGACGAGGCCCAGGAGCGCGGCCGCCCAGCCCACGAACACCGCCGACGAATAGAGGTTGGTGACCGGCGGCCGGCCCTGAAGGACGGTGCGCGCGAACAGGCCCAAGGTGTGGACGAGGAAGGCCGACCACGCGAGGGAGCGCGCGGCGGCGGCGACGTCTTCCCGCCGCGTCGCCCAGGCGGCGAAGACCAGCAGGAGCGCCGTCAGGTAGAGAGCCATGCCCGACATGAACGGGGAGAAGGTGTTGAATAGCGTCTCGGCGCGGGCGGAGCGCGCGGCGGCGGGCCGGTTCATCTTGACCCAGCTTGTGTGTTCCGCGAGCGCCGAGTTGAAGGCGGCGGCGTCGCCGGCGCGGTAGGCGCGCCCCATGAGGGCGAACGACGCCAGGCCGGGATGAGGATCCTGGCCGCCGGTCGGATTGGACAGGGCTTCGCCGATGTTGGTCCAGGCGTCGGCGGAGGCGCCGGCCTTCGGAGGGAGAGGCTTGAACGCGGCCGTCTGCGCCAGGAAATTGTAGCGCTGGAGCAGATCCGACAGCATCTTCATGGCGAGCTTGTCCTTCTCGGTGGGCTTCTTCGAGTGGAAGGCGCTCACGGCGGTCGGAAGCAGGGAGGTGAATGAGGCCAGCTCCATCACCGGATCGCCCTGGCCGGAGACCATGAAGGTGTTCTTGACGCGCTCGTAGAGGGAAATCCGGCTGTTGAGAGTCAGGAGGGCGCTCTGGAAGCGCGTGCGCTTGCCGCTCGCCACCTGGTCGGCGGCGGCGGCCTGGTTCTGAACCTCGTCGCGCTTGGGCTCGATCTGCCAGTAGGCGAAGTAGCGGGTCTTGCCCTGGGCGAGGCCGAGGAGGCCCAGGACCTCGGGGTCGTCCACGACGAAGGCGGGGTAGGTGTCGGAGACTTCGGGCTTGAAGGCGGCGTCGAGCAGCCAGCGGACCGCGGGGAGGGAGCGGCCGTCCACCGGCACGCTTTGCTTGCCGCGGATGGACATCAGGGAGCTGCGCGCGAAGCTGTCCATCGGCTTGACCCGGCCGCCCTCGAGTATGGGCAGCCGCGCGAAGGCCGCGTAGTCGAAATCGGATTTCGGCGCGGGAACCAGGCCCGGCCAGGCGGCCAGTACCAGCGCGCCCAGGAACACCGCCGTCTGAAGCCGTTTTATTTTCATACGCTCCGTGCCCCGAGCGACTTTTTCAGCATCATGCCGAAGTGCCACAGCAGGCCGAGGGCCACCAGCAGGCACGACAGATAGGGGAGCGTCCACGCGGGGTTGCGCACGACCTGAAGCACCGAGAGCGTGTCGTTCTTGCCGAAGCTGGCCTGATAGAAGGTCAGGCCGCCGTGGCGCAGGGGGGAGTTCATGTAGATAAGGACGTCCCGGTCGTCGCCGGAGCGCGGGTCCTTCAGGCGCACGAGGCTCGAGAAGTTCTTGGGGATGTCCGTGCCGGGATAGACGTCGTGGCGGAAATCCTTGAGCGTCAGCGCGAACGGATGCTGGTAGCGGCGCAGTCGCAGGGCCATCTTCCACTTCCGCCCCTCGTTGATGAAGCCTTGCGGCGCGCCCAGGCCGTTGGACAGCAGGTAGACGCCCAGGCTGGTCCCGTCCTTGAGCACGGGCTCGACCACCGCGACGGCCGTGTTCTGATCGTCGTCGGCGGTCACGGGGGGCAGGGGCGAGAAGGACATGCCGGCGCCCACGCCCGCGGTGACGATGGACGGCGCTCCGCCCGGGCCGCGCATGGCGAGCGCCGCGTTGTCGTGGTAGGCGTGCACGCGCAGCGTGAAGGGGAGGGCGGCGTCGGAGATCTCGCTGCGGCTCTTAAGCAGGGAGTCGGGTATGCCGACCTCGTCGTCGTACTCCTTGTCGGTCTCGTCGACGACGGCGACTTCCATGCGGCGGTAGTCCTCGCTGTAGCTCTTGGTCTGGCCTTCCTCGATGGCCATGTTGCTTTCGACCTGCATGAGGGCGGTCGCGAATTCGCCGATGAACAGCAGCGCCAGGCCGATGTGCACGATCCACAGGCCGCCTTTGCGCCAGGACAGCTCGAGGCGGCGGAACTGCGCGAAGATCAGGTTCAGCAGGAGGACGCCGCCGACCAGGCCTCCGCCGGGGAAAACGGGCAGGCGCAGGGCGGAGCCCTCCGGCGACCACCAGACGATGAAGGAGCGGATGAAGCGCTCCACGGCGAGATGGATGCCGAGGTTGACCTGAGCCAAGGTGCAGGCGACGACCAGGACCATCAGCAGCGCGAGGCAGAGCAAGGTGAGCTTCAGCGAGCTGAGACCGTCGACGAGACGGCTTAGGGGGTCATTTCGACGCATCGGGAGTCAGCCCCTTGATCACCGTCAGGAAGCCTCCGCGCGCGGACTCGGTCGCCGCGGCGTCGCCCATGAGCTTGAAGAACCAGCTCGTCCCGTCCTTATTGACGACGGCGGCGATCAGGCGCGTCTTGACCGTGCCCGCGCTGGTGAAATCATACACGGCCGCGGGGCCGGCCTTCGTGGCGACCGTCGTGCGCGACGCGGCCATGCCCGCCTCGTCGGTCGGCGGCAGTCCGATCTGGCCGCGCCAGCGATTGACGTTGGCCAGTTCTCCGCCCGAATCGCCGGGAAGGGCGACCACGGTGCCTTCGGTCTTGAGGCCATTGGGAGGCACGAAGGTCGCCAGGCGCATGCCGTTGCCGGGGACTTCCTTCCAGCCGGAGGGCAAGGTCCACGCGAGCCCGCGGGGGCGCTCGGAGGGAGCGTCCATCCCGCCGGGCATGCCGCCCGGCATTCCTCCGGGCATGCTCATGCCTCCGCCCATTCCGCCGGGCATCCCCATGCCGGCGGGGCCCGCGGCGCGGGCGGGAGCCGCTTCTTCCTTCGGCACGCGCGCGCGCGTGATCCCTTCATCACGGCAGGCGCTCATCAGGAGAACGGCGAAGATCGGGAGCAAAGCGGCGAAATTGGTTCTCATAAGCAAATTATACCATTTTCTCGCCAGCGTCACTTTTGACCCGGAAATTCCAATGATGAGCT
>JAQTNG010000087.1 GCA_028714015.1 Elusimicrobiota bacterium
CAATGAGGCCCGGGGCCAGGCGCGGGCGCTCGAGGCCCGCGCGCGCTACGGCGCGGCTCTCGAGCGGTTCGCCCTCGCGCTCACGCTGGCGCCGGCCGACAAGGCGCTTATCGAGCGCTACGCTCGCTTGAGCTTCGTCTCAAGCCACTTCCAACAGCTGCCCGGCTACCAAAGCGACCCGGCGCAGGCCGCGCTCCACCTCGGGATAATGAACCATCTCGCGGGCGACAACGTCGCGGCCGTCCAAAAGGTCTCCGCGGCCCTTCAGATTGCTCCCGAGCGCAAGGACATCGACCGGTTCCTCTCCCTGCTCGAAGCCGTCACGGGCGTCAAGCGCGCTCTGTTCGCCGTGGCCAAGGCCCCGGACCATCAGGCCGCCGTCTCGCTCACGCAGGCCAACGCCGCGCTGGAGGATGGCCGCTACGACGAGGCCGTGAGCCTCAGCCGCGAGGTCCTGCGCGTCGAGCCGGACAACGCGGCCGCGTGGGAGAACCTGGGCACGGCCTACTTCGCGCTCAAGGACTTCGACGACTCGATGAAGGCGTGGAACCGGGCTTATGAGCTCGAGAAGAGCCCGGCCGTACGCAGCGCGATCAAGGACACCCTCCGCTCGATCGCCCGCGCGCTCAGGAAGCATCCGGCCGTCCGCGCCCGCGCGTCCGTTCCGCCGCCGCCGGCGCGTCCGAACCTCACGCCGAAGGAAATCTCGGACCTCTTCAACTCGGCCGTGGACCATTACGCGCGGCGGGAGTTCGCGGCGGCCAAGGAACTGCTTGAGAAGATATTGGCAAGCGCCCCTGACAACGTCGAAGCGCAGAAGGCCCTGCGGCGGGTCAAGGAGGAACTGCCGTGAAAATCCGGACCAAGCTCTCCCTGACGACGGCGGCGCTGATCGGCGCCGTCGTGCTCGCCGTCGCCCTTTCCGTCTCGGCCGCGCAGCGCGAAGCACTCGCGGCACAGCGCCTTCAGGGCCTGACCGAGGGCGTGGAGCGCCTGTCGCGGGAGTCCCTCGACAACCAAGATCCGCTGATGGTGCTGAGCTACCTGCTGTACATGCAGAAAGAGCATCCCGAGCTCGCCTACGCCGCCGTCACGAGCAGCGGCCACACCACGACGCTCGGCGCCAAGCGGCCCGGCTTACTGGTCTGGACCGGGAAAGCGGGGCCGCGCCGGGAGGTCGGCGCGGAGCTCGGGTTCGACCGCCGCCTCCTGGCGGACGAGGTCGCGCGGGCCCTGGGGCCGCTCTCGCGCCGGACCGCGCTGATCGCGGGGCTGTTCATGGTCCTGGGCTGGGCCGCCGCGTTTCTCCTCGCCCGGCGGTTTACCGGCCCGCTGACGGCCCTGGTCGTCGCGGCCGATGCGGTCCGCAAGGGAAACCTCGACGCGGCCGTGCCCCCGGCGGGCGGCGACGAGGTCGGCGCGCTCATTCGAAGCTTCAACGCGATGACGGCCCATCTGAAAGAAGACATCCAGTTCCGCGAGGATCTGCTGCATACTCTGACTCACGAGCTCAACACGCCGCTTGGAGGTCTGAAGGGCTACCTCGAACTTTGGCAGGATGGCAAGCTGGCGCCGACCGGACCCGAGCGCGCCGAGATGCTCCAGACGATGTCGGCCGCCGTGCTGCGCATGGGGCATTCGCTCGAGAACGCGATTGGGATGTTCCGTCACGGCCGCGCCTACACCGCTAAGCACAAACATGTTGTTTGGATCGACGATGTGCTGCGTGAAACTTGCCGGATTTTCTCACCCGTGGTCCGCGCCAGGAAGATCGAACTGGAACTGCCGCTATTCGGCATCACCAAGTACCTCCATGCCGATGAAGAGTCGTTGCGCCAGATCGTCGTGAACCTGGTCTCAAACGCCCTCAAGTACACTCCGGACGGCGGCCGCGTCCGCGTCGGCCTTGAGGCGGACGACGATGTCGTCCGCTTCTGGGTTTCGGACACGGGCTGCGGCATCAAGGCCGAGGACCTCCCGCACCTGTTCACGAAGTTCTACCGCGGCGAGACGGAGAGCGGCCGCGAGCGCATTCCCGGATCGGGCCTCGGCCTCAATATCGCGCAGAAGGCGGCGCTCTCCCTGGGCGGGACGATTACGGTGACGAGCGAGCCCGGCCGGGGCTCCGTTTTCACCGTTACTGTTCCAAAGAGGGCGTCGATGGCGGGGGCCTCATGAATTCTCGAATTTATCAGCGCGGCCGCGTGGCGCGGCTGTTGGTCGCCCTCTCGCTCGCGGCGGCGGTCGTGCCGGCGCGGGCCCAGGACATCCCGACGCAGCTCCATTTCCAGGGAAGGCTCACCGATTCGAGCAACAACCCTCTGACCGGCCTTCACTCCTTCGTGTTCGGCGTCTACGCCGCTCCGACCGGCGGCAGCCTGCTGTGGACCGAGACCCAGCCCGCCGTCTCCGTGGCCAACGGCGTCTTCGCCGTCGAGCTCGGCGGCGTCAACCCGCTCGCCTCCTCCGTCTTCGTCGGCTCGACGACCTACCTCCAGGTGACGGTCAACGGCAGCGTCATGCTCCCGCGCGAGCGGCTCCTTGCCGCGCCCTACGCCCACAACGCCGGGCTTCTGGCGGGACGCGAGTACGCGGCCTTCGTCTCGACCGACGCCGCGTCGCAAAATATCGCCGGCTCTAAGACGTTTACCGGAACGATCTCCGTGCCTGCGCCGACCTTGCCCGGCCACGCGGCGACCAAGGCCTACGTGGACGCGGCGGGGGGGACGAGCCTTCTGTCCTCGACCAACGCCTGGTCAGGCTCGAATTCGTTCTCGAACGCCGTCGCCGTTTCGAGCGACCTCGTCGTGACGGGACTCCTGACGGCCTCCTCGGGGGCCTTCACGGCCTCGGGCCCCGCTCAGTTCAGCCTGAAAACGTCCTCGGGCGTCAGCGTCGGCGGCACGGGCGGCGTCTACGCGAATTTCTTCTCCGGGAACTTCTACGGCAGCGGCGCCGGCATCACGGGGGTCACCGCCGCGCCCGGGGGCGCCTCCGGAACGGTCCAGTTCAACAACGGCGGGGTCCTGGGTGGCGCGGCCCAGCTTTTCTACGACCCTGCCAACGGCCGCCTGGGCATCGGGAGCCCCGCGCCGCAGAGCGCATTGGAACTGGCCGGACCTTCGGGGACGGTCCTGGGATTCGACGTCACCGGAGGCCTGATCCAGATCAAGGGCAACGGGAAGATTTTGGTGAATATAAAGCCGTAAGGGAGGAGTGCGATGAAGAAAAGCGTCAAGTCGGCGGGTTGGAGGCTTCTGGGACTGGCGGTTTTGGTGGCGTGCGCGGGGCTCGGCGCGGCGAGCGTTTCGGCCAGTGAGTTCGAAATCGTGGCCGACAGCTTCACGGTGGCCAATCAGGTCAACATCTCGAGCGTCAGCTATTTCAATACGAGAACGGCGGCGCCCGCCAATCCGAACACGGCGACGCAGTTGACCACCCCGGGAGGACTGTACTTCGACGGGACCCTCTACAAGGTGTGGGATAGGAATACCAGCACTTGGGTCCAGTTGGCTACTGGAACGGTCGTTTCCGGCTCGATCACGGGGTCAGGTACCAGCGGCAACGTAACGCGTTGGACGGCCGCCGGCGTCCTGGGCGATTCGACCATCCGAGATAACGGCACGAATGTCGGCATCGGGGCCGCGCCGACCGCCGCCCTCCTCAACGTCGGCGGAGCGGGCGACGCGACGTTCACCAACACCGGCAACATGACGTTGACCCCCACCGGCTACGTCGACATCCTCGGGCTGACGGTGGGCAAGGCCGCCGGGATAACGACGCTCTATTCGGGAAGCGGGACGGCCACGCCCATCGCAAGAATCAAGTGAATATCCGGCGTGCGTGCCTGACGTTGGCGTGGACGGGACTGCTCTGCCTGTTCGGCGGCGCGCGCGACTATGCGCGCGCCGCCGAGTTCGAGGTCACGGCGGACAGCTTTACGGTGGCCAACCAGATCAACGTCTCGAGCGTCAGTTATTTCCAGGGCAAGACGTCGGCGCCCGGCGATCCCGCCGCGGCGACGCAGTTGGCCAACCCAGGAGGGCTGTACTTCGACGGTACCTACTACAACGTGTGGGACAACAATGCCGGCGCCTGGGTCCAAGTCGCGACGGGCACGGTCGAAGCGGGACGCGTCGCCAAGGCGGGCGACTTCATGAGCGGGCAGCTCACCACGGCGTCGACGATCACTGTCCAAGGCGACGCGTTTTCCGTCGGCGGCTCCACGTTCGTCGTGACGGGGGGCAACGTCGGCATGGGGACGGTCGCGCCGTCCTATGCCAAACTGGCGATCTCTAACGCAGGAGACGGCCTGCCCGCCTTGCAGCTCACGACGACCGGCACGAAGGCGGTCTGCGCGGCGGCGTACCGCGGCGCCCTCTTCGTTCAGCAAGGAGGGGCCGGCGCGGCGGACCTGCTCTACGTCTGCCTCAAGACCTCGGCCGACACTTACCAATGGGTGCTTCTGACGCGAGGAGATTGAAAGCCTATCTTTTGTCTGTTGCGCGCACGCACGCGCGTAATGTCTTTATAGCCTCGGCCCTGCTCGCCGCCGTCCCCGCGCGGGCCGTCGTCACCTGCACGGCGCCTAACACCTACAGCGTCCCCGGGATCTACGCGACGATCTCGGCGGCGGTCGCGGCCATCACCCCCAAGACTTTGACCGGTCCCGTGTGCGTCACTATTAGCAACAACGCCGCTTACGCGGAGCAGGTGACGGTGCAGGGCTTCACGAACAACGGTTCGTCGATCACCATCCAGGCGGCGGCGGGGAACTTCCCCGTCGTTTCGCCGCCTGCGGCCTCGACGGCGGCGTTCATGATCGCCAACTCCTCGGTCAACATCCTGGATATCGACGTCGTCGCCTCCCAGAACATCCCTTACGGCGTGTGGGCATCCTCGGCATATGTGAAGATCAGCAGCGTGAACGTGAGTACGACCGGGGCCTCAGGCATCTACACGGCGGGCATACGGATCAGCTCTTGGACGTCGGTAAGCTATAGCTCGGTGACGGTGTGGAACGCGCACGGTTTGTGGCTGGACTCAACCGCGCAGAAGGACGTCGTCAGCTACAGTACCTTCCAGGCCAAGAGCGCCTCGTTCTACGCACTGTACGTCAATGGGGCCTCGTCGAACACGTTCACGGTGGTCTTGGCGAGCAATACCGCAGGCTATGGGGCCTACCTGAACGCCAACGCCGCCTACAACACCATCAGCCGGAGCACCATGGCGGTTTCCAACTCCGCCTACGCCGCTCTTTATATCGGCGCCTCCGACAGCAACACGGTGACGGGCTCCTACGTGCAGAACATGGAGGGATACGCCGCTTTACTCAGCTTCGCCGACTACAATACCGTCAGTCAGAGCACCATCGTCTCCAATTCCTCGGCCCAATCTCTATATCTCTTCGGTGCCGTCAGCAACATGGTGACCGGCTCCCTTATTCAGAGCCAGGCGGGTTCCGGCGCCTACCTCGGCTCCGGATCCAACTACAACACTATCAGCCAGAGCACTATGGCGAGCAACGGCTCGGGCGCGGCGCTCTTCCTTACCGGCTCCTCTTCCAATTCGATCACGCGGAGTTATATCACCAACCCGGCGGGCACCGGGGCGTATCTGGACGCCAACTCCAAATACAACACAATCAGTCGGAGCACGATGACAAGCGCCGCCGCGGGCAACTTCGCGCTCCACATTAATGGCGCTTCCTCCAACATAATCGCTCAGAGCTATATGACCAATCCGGCGGGTTATGGTGTGTATCTGGCCGCCAACTCCAAGTACAACGCGATCAGCCAGAGCACGATGACGAGCAATGCCGCGTTCTTCCATGCGCTCTATATCATCAAGGCCGCCTCGAATACCATCGTCGACTCCTACATTCAGGGTTCCACTGCCGCCTTTATATCGGGTTCGACGGGGACCGTGATCGGCGGCAGCGTCCTCATCGCGACGAACACGGCGGGCGCGGCCCTGGCCTTGGTGGGCGGCAGCGTCAACCTGACCTTATCGTCAAGCGTGCTGTCGTCATTCATGGGCACTCCCGGCAGCAAACCTCTCTATCTCGACAAGAACAACTCGGGGTGGCTCGTCTTCTCGACTAACACCTTCGCCGGCGGCCAGTTCGGCGTCTATCTTGCGACACAGATGGCCGGCACACAGGTCTGGCTCAGCTCGAACACCATCTTGGTGTCGACCTCGGCTACGGTCGCCACTTACGGCCTCTATATCAACGGCCTGATCACGGGCGCCACGATCCAGAACAACGGCATCTCCTACCGCCGTGTCGGCGCAGTCAGCGCTCTGGGTGCGACGGCCTTCTACGCCAAGACCACCGATGGGCTCGTTTTCGACCACAACCGCATCGACAACCCGGGCATGATCACGGGCGGCGCCTTTTACGGCGCCTACCTCAGCAATTCCCTCGACACGACCTTCCGCTACAACGACATGCACTCTTCGGGTCCGGCGCTGGGCACGGCGATCATGCTGAGGCTGGGCGAGACGTCCTCGGGGCTCAGCCTCAAGAACAACGTTTTCTTCTCGTCGTTCACCGCGCCCACGGTCAGCTCCGCGACGGTGTTCGTCAATGACGCGGCCAGCCAAACGGGCTTCGTCGCCGACTACAACGACTACGCGAGCTCCAACTCGGCCCTGGGCTTCTTCTGGACGAGCGGGCGCCAGGGCCTGGCGGCGTGGCGGGCGGCCGTCGCTCCCGACGACGCCGGTTCGATCTCGGCCGACCCGCGGTGGTACGACGTGGGCGCCGGCGTCGAGGACTTCCACCCGTTGTCCGCAGGCGGCCGCTGGAATACCGCCACGCAGGGGTTCGTTCTGGATGGGGCCGGCTCCGCCACCATCGACGCCGCCGACCCAGCGGAGGATTACTCGCTGGAGTCCATGCCTAACGGGGCCCGGGCCAACCAGGGCTCTTACGGGAACACGGCCGAGGCCTCGCGCTACTACCCTCCTCCGGCCCCCGGCGGGCCGGCCGATGGGGCGCGAGTGAGCACGGGGACGCCCACGATGGTCTGGTCCGGCTTGGCGCCCTTTCGCGTTCAACTGGCGCTCGACTCCGACATGATCCAGGTCATCGCGGATTCGACGACGGCCAACGTTTTCTATGTCTCGACGAACAGTCTCACTCACGGCATGACCTATTGGTGGAAGGTCCTCGGTTCCGCCGGAGGCTGGTCCTCGGCTTCCAGCTTCTTGGTGGACTTGGCCTCGCCGACATACACGGGTCCGCAGATGTCGACCAATCCCGCGACCGGGCCTTGGACCGCGTTGCCGTCAGGCGTCTACTCGTCCTCGAACGTCGTCAGCGTTCAGATCACGGTCCAGGACCCGGTCGCGGGCCTGCTCGTCTCGACCGGGCTGCCCGTAGGACTCGTCGGTCAGTGGCATTTCGACGAGTCCTCCGGGACCGTCGCCCTTGACGCCTCCACCGACGCCGCCCACGGCGTTCTGGCCCTCAACCCTTCCTGGGTCGCGGGCAAGCGCGGCTCGGCCCTCTCCTTCAACGGCGCGGCCGACCAGAAGGTCAACATCCCTTACCAGGCCGCGCTGAATCTCAAGGATAACTTCACCGTCGAGTCCTGGGTCAGGCCGGCCGATGCCGTCGCCAATCGGACCATCATCACGAACTTTAATGGGACCACGGGCGGGTACCTCGTTACTATCAGCGGCGGCAACCTGCAGTTGTGGACCGGCGCATACAGAGTAGGGCCGGCGGTGCCCGCCGACGGACAGTGGCACCACGTCGCGGTCACGCAGAGCGGCGCGCAGGCGAGTTTCTTTGTCGACGGCCAGTTGAAGAAGACCGTGGCCAGCGCCGCCGCGCTCACTTCCGCGATGGGGACGGGGATCGGCGGCTATCCCACGTTCGCCTATCCCTTCGCGGGAGCGATCGACGAACTGCGCTTGTACAACGTGGTCCGCTCCTCGATCCAGATACTGGCGGACTACGAGTCCGACACGTTCGCCGCGCACAACCGCGGCAAGGCTTACAACGTCCTATACTCGACCAACGCGGGCGTCAGTTGGACCTTCGTCTCGACCAACTCCGTGACGCTGACCGGGGACGACGGGACGCAGGCGGCGCAGACGCTGACGGCCTCGGACCTCTCGTTGGTGACCTCGACTGGTCCCGGGGCTCCCACCAACCAGGTCGCCTTCGTCGCCTCGGACTTAGCGGGCAACGTTTCGACGGCCGTCTATGTCGTCCTGGTGGACACCAGGGCCTATCCGGGCTGTGTGGAGACACGCAACGTCGGCGCCGGGATGCCCTACGCGACGATCTCCGCGGGCGTGGCGGCCTTGCCGGGGACTTTGACCGGGCACTCGTGCGTGGTGATCCGGGACGGCGCGACCTACGCCGAGCAGGTGACGGTGCAGAACTTCACCAACAACGGCTCGTCTATCTCGATTTTCGCCGCCCCGGGATTCAAACCGGTCGTTTCTCCTCCCGCGGCCTCGACGGCGGCGTTTCTGATCGCCAATTCCTCGGTCAACATACTCGGCATCGACGTGCGCGCCTCCCAAAACGTCCCCTACGGCGTGTGGGCGTCCTCGGCGTACGTTCAGATCAGCAGCGTCAACGTGAGCACGAGCGGATCTTCGGGCATCTACACGGCGGGCATCCGGATCAGCTCCTGGAGCGCCATCAGTCGCAGCTCGGTGACGGCGTGGAACGCGCACGGCCTCTGGCTCGACGGCAGCGCGATGACGGCGGTCTCCTACAGCACCTTCCAGGCCAAGAGCACGTCGTTCTATGCGCTGTATCTCAACGGGGCTTCGTCGAATACGTTCACGGTGGTCTTGGCGAGCAACCCGGCGGGCACCGGGGCGTACCTGAACGCCGGCGCCGACTACAACACCATCAGCCAGAGCACCATGGTCTCCAACGTCGCGGGCTACTACGCGCTCTATCTCAACGGCTCCGACAGCAACACTGTGACGAACTCTTACATTCAGAATCTGGCGGGTCACGGCGCCGCCCTCCTCGCCGGCTCCGGCTACAACACGATCAGCCAGAGCTCCATGGTCTCCAACGGCGCGGGCCATCTCGCGCTCTATATCGGAGACTCCGACTCAAACACCGTGACCGGCAGCTATATCTCAAATCCGGCGGGCTATGGCGCGCTCCTTGGCAGCGGCGCCGACTACAACACCATCAGCCTCAGCACCATGACCAGCAACTCGGCCAGCTTCGTCGCCTTCTATATTGCCGCCTCCGACTCAAACACCGTGACCGGCAGCTATATCTCAAACCCGGCGGGCACTGGCGCGTACCTCTCCGGCGCCGACTACAACACGATCAGCCAGAGCACCATGGTCTCCAACGGCACGGGCTACATGGCGCTCTATCTCGGCGCCTCCGACGGCAACACAGTGACGGGCTCCTACATTCAGAACCTGGCGGGTCACGGAGCCCTCATCTATGCCGGCGCCGACTACAACACGATCAGCCGGAGCACGATGACGAGCGGCGCCGCCGGCTATCGCGCGCTCTATATCTTTAATTCCGCCTCGAATACCATCGTTGACTCCTACATTCAGGGTTCCACTGCCGCCATTGTCTCCGGTTCGACGGGCACGGTGATCGGCGGCTCGGTGCTCGTGGCGACGAACACGGCGGGCGCGGCCCTGGCCGTGGCGGACGGCAGCGTCAACCTGACCTTGTCTTCAAGCGTTCTCTCCGCCTTTATGGGCACGCCCGGCAGCACGCCTCTCTACCTTGACAAGAATAACAGCGGCCTGCTCGTCTTCTCGACCAACACCTTCACCGGCGGCCAATACGGCGTCTATCTGGCCACGCAGGCGAGCGGCACTCAGATTTGGTTCAGCTCGAACACCATCTTGGTGTCGACCTCGGCCGCGGTCGCCACTTACGGCCTCTATCTCAACGGCCTGATCACGGGCGCCGCGATCCAGAACAACGGCATCTACTACCGCCGCGCCGGCGCGGTCAGCGCCCTGGGGGCCACGGCCTTCTACGCCAAGACCACCGACGGTCTCGTCTTCGACCACAACCGCATCGACAACCCGGGCATGATCACGGGCGGCGCCTTTTACGGCGCTTACCTCAGCAATTCCCTCGACACGATCTTCCGCTACAACGACATGCACTCATCCGGCCCCGCGCTGGGCACGGCGATCATGCTGAGGCTGGGCGAGACCTCCTCGGGGCTCAAACTCAAGAACAACGTTTTCTTCTCGTCGTTCACCGCGCCCACGGTCAGCTCCGCGACGGTGTTCGTCAACGACGCGGCCAGCCAAACGGGCTTCGTTGCCGACTACAACGACTACGCGAGTTCCAACTCGGCGCTGGGCTTTTTCTGGACGAGCGGGCGCCAGGGCCTGGCGGCGTGGCAGGCGGCCGTCGCTCCCGACGACGCGGGCTCGATCTCGGAGAACCCGCGGTGGTACGACGTGGGCGCCGGCGTCGAGGACTTCCACCCCTTGTCCGCCGGCGGTCGTTGGAATCCCGCCACACAGGGGTTCGTGCTGGATGGGGCCGGCTCCGCCACCATCGACGCCGCAGACCCCGCAGAGGCGTACGTCCTGGAGCCCGAGCCCAATGGCTCTCGCGCCAACCAGGGTTCCTATGGCGGCACGCCCGAGGCCTCCAAGACCTCGTTCATGACCATGGTGGGCAATGCCTTGAGTTGGATATGGAAGACGTTAGCCGGAGGGGACGCCGTGCGCTCCGGTGCGCCCAACGGCTGGCAGTGGCGCGCCTACCAGCCCGGCTCCGGCCGGCAGATTCCCGCTCGGACCGCGGCCTCCTCTGATTGGAACTGGGTGAGCGAGTAGGCGGGAATCCGGGACCTAATATTGATTCAGACCGGCGCTGCTATTACTGCCGCGTGGAATCCAACCAAACCCCTCAACCGGATCGATCGAGATCGGAGCGGTCATGATAATCAGCATGGGCTACTACAATTACTCGGGTGGAGACGCGCCGGTTGAAATCGCCAAAGGCATTCCCGGCGACGAGCTCCGGCCGGAAAATACAGATTCGGCTGTCGGACGCTTTCCTCTCACGGGAAAGTTTGCAACGGGGGCATCCCCAAAGGCGCCCTGGATCCCATCCGCTTCGGCCTGGTCGGGAGAGTCGATCTTCTGGGCCTGGTCCTGCCGCTTGCCGGAGATCTTAGGAGCCTGAGTAGGTCGTCGGGGCCCTGCCGCCGCGGGCTCGGCGTCATTTCAATCAGAGTGTTCGGATTTGGCGCTAATGGTAATCAGATGATATAGGCCGATTGCCGCGCCTTTTGCTTCGCGCGCGGACTTGTTGCGGCGGGACTGGGACGTCTACACTCCTTGGGATGACTCAACTGGTTCCGCTACAGGTGGTCCTGCCCGTCGTCACGGCTCCCATTTTTACCGAAACATTGCCAGTTCGCAACAGAAAGGTCTTGACCTGGCCGGGGGGCGTCGTTACACTCCTAGGACAATCCGGATATTAAAATCCTCTAATTAGTAATGAGGCGCTGTAGGTATGGATCAGGACGGCTTTTGACGGAGGCATCGTGAACCTCGACACTCTTAGTCGGAATATCGTGGCGGCGTTCCTCGCAGCCGCGGCACTCATGTTGTTCGCCCTTCCGTCGTTCGCTCAGGACGAGGACTCGGACGCCGCCCCCGCCCAGCAGGGGGGCCACTACGAGGCCCGCCAGGACGACGGAGCGGATGAAGCCGAGGCGGCGCCCGCCCCGATCCCGCAGCCCGCCGCGAGGGCGAGAAGAGT
>JAQTNG010000088.1 GCA_028714015.1 Elusimicrobiota bacterium
GGACGAGGCGCTCGAGGTGGCGAACGCCGGACTCGCGTGTGTACTTTTTGACCATGTGTTCGAGTGCTTCGTCCTCGATGACGAGCTGATCGGGCTTGAGGCCGTGAGCCTCGAGCGCCTTGGCCAGCAGGTGAGACTTCGCGATCGAGACCTTCTCCGCGAGCGTGTAGCCGGAGAAGGTCATGATCTCGAGGCGGTCGCGCAGCGTGACCGGGATGCCGCCGAGGTCGTTGGCCGTGCAGATGAACATCACCTGCGACAGGTCGAACTCGATGTCGAGATAATGATCGAGGAACGCCGAGTTCTGCTCGGGATCGAGCACCTCGAGCAAGGCGGCCGACGGATCGCCGCGCCAGTCCGAGCCCATCTTGTCGATCTCGTCGAGGAGGATGACGGGGTTGCGCGTGCCGGCCTTGCGCAGATGCTGGATCAGACGCCCCGGCAGCGAGCCGATGTACGTGCGGCGGTGGCCGCGGATCTCGGCCTCGTCGCGCACGCCCCCGAGCGACATGCGCACGAATTTGCGGCCGAGAGAGCGAGCGACGGACTTGCCGAGCGAGGTTTTTCCCACGCCGGGGGGGCCGACGAAGCACAGGATGGGGCCTTTCAGGCCCTTCGTCAATTTGGTTACGGCAAGATACTCAAGCACGCGCTCCTTGATCTTCGGAAGGCCGCTGTGGTCCTCGTCGAGCACGGCCTGCGCCTTCTCGAGATCGATGACGTCCTTCGTGCGCTTCGACCACGGCAGGTGCGTCATCCAGTCGAGGTAGGTGCGGGAAACGGTGGACTCGGGCGAGAACGGCGCCATCTTCTCCAGGCGCGCGAGCTCCTTGAGCGACGCGGTCTCCGCGGCCTCGGGCATCTTGGCGTCCTTGATCGCCTTCTTGAGCTCCTCCATCTCCTGGGCGAAGTCGTCCTTCTGCCGGAGCTCCTTCTGGATCGCCTTCATCTGCTCGTTGAGGTAATACTCCTTCTGGGTCTTCTCGATCTGCGACTTGACCCGGGTGTGGATTTTCCTCTCGAGCGTCAGGATCTCGATATCGGCCTTCAGGATGACGATCAGCTTTTCGAGACGCGCCTTCGCGTCGAGCACCTCGAGCAAAGCCTGCCGGTCGGCGGCCTTCACCACGGCGGCGGCCGCGAGCTTGTCGGAGAGCTCGGACGGGTCCTCGATGGCGCCCAGCGCGGGCATCGAATCGGGGGCGCGGCGCGAGAACTTCGCGTGCTCCTCGCCGACCTCGAGCGCGTGGCGGATCAGGGCCTTCGTCTCCGCGGTGATCTTCGCGGGCGCCTCGGGGTACGTCAAAACCGCGTTCCAATGGCCGCCCACGGCGTCGAACTCCATCGTCTTCACGCAGACGCGCGAGTGAGCCTGCAGGAAGACCTTGAGCGTTCCGTCCGGCATCTTCAAATACTGCACGACCTCGACGAGCACCCCGATGCCGTATACGTCCTCGGGCTTGGGGTCCTCGATCGTCACGTCCTTCTGGGCCACCACGCACAGGAACTTCGCGTGGTCCTTCATCGCCGCCTCGATCGCCTTCACCGACTTGGGGCGCCCGACGGAGAGCGGCAGCACCATGTGCGGGAAGACCACGACGTCGCGGACCGCGAGAAGCGGCAGGCGGGCCGGGCGGGAGGGAAGCGTCTTCTTGGGTTCGCTCAAGGCTTGAATCCGGCGAGGATCTTGCTCGCGGGCACGACCTTGTCGACGAGGCCGTAGGCGACGGCCTCCTCGGCCGACAGGTAGAAGTTGCGCTCGACGTCCTTGTCGAGCTTCTCGTAAGGCTGGCCGCAGTGCTTCGCGAGAATTTGGGAGAGGCGCTTGCGCGTGTTCCCCATCTCGTCGCCTTCGATGCGGATGTCCGACTCCTGGCCCTGCATGCCGCCGCGGATCAGGGGCTGGTGGATCATGACTCGCGCATGGGGAAGAATCATGCGCTTGCCCTTCGTGCCCGCCGCGAGGAGCACCGCGCCGAACGACATCGCCATGCCCATGCACAGCGTCGATATGGGGGAGCGGATGAACTGCATCGTGTCGTACACGGCCAGCCCCGCCGTGACCATGCCGCCGGGGGAGTTGATGTAGAGGTGGATCTCCTTGTCGCCGTCTTCGCCGTCCAGATAAAGAAGCTGGGAGATGAGCAGGTTGGCCGAGTCGGTCGTGACCGCGCCGCCGTCTCCGCCGACGAAGATGATTCGCTCCTTCAGCAGGCGCGAAAAGATGTCGTAACCGACGGCGGAGCCTTGGTTCCACTTCTCGAGAACTTGGGGTAATATGGCGGGCATAAAGACAGGATAGCTCTTTTGGAAATGCCACTCAAGAGTGGGGAAAAGAAAGAGGGCCGGCGATCGCTCGCCGGCCCTCTTGATTCGCGTCCGAAGAAGCTTTACGCGTCCTTATAGACCGCCTTTTCCTTCAGGAGGTTGAGGGTCTTGCGCTCGCGGATCATGTGAGAGATCTGATCCTTGCGCTTCGCGAAGATCTCCTGCAGCTCCTTCTTCTTATCCTCGTTCTCGGCGTCCTTGAGGCCGGCCTCGAGCTCGGAGGCGAGCTCGGCGTCGGAGACCGAGATCTTCTCCTTCTCGGCGATCGCGGACATCACGAAGGCGAGGCGGACCTCGTCTTCCGCCTTCGGTTGAAGTTTTTGGCGGAGGTCCGCCAAAACCTTATCGGAGAGCTGGGTGGCGCCCATGAGCTGCCGGCGCATGCGGTCCATCATGCCCTCGAGCTGGCGCTCGACCATGGAGGGAGGCAGCGGGAAGACGTTGGCCTTCACGAGCGCCTCCTCGATCTGGCGCACGACGTCGGACTCGCACGCGCTCTTGACCTCGCGGTCGAGGACTTCCTTCAGCTTGCCCTTCAGCTCGTCGAGGCTTTCCATGCCCATGTCCTTGGCGAACTCGGCGTCGATCGCGGGCAGGACCTTGGTCTTGATCTCGGTGACGGTGACGGTCAGGTCGGTCTCCTTGCCGCCGAGCTTGACCTTGATCGTCTTCGACTCGCCGCGCTTCATGCCCTTGAGGCCTTCCGCGAGGCCCGACACGCTCTGCTCCGACGACATGTCCACGAGCTCGGAGGTACCCTTCGCGTTCGCCAGCGGCTTGCCGCCCTGGGAGGCGGAATAGTCGATCACGACGAAGTTCTTTTCGCCGACGGTCTCGTCGGTCGAGACATCGAGGCGCGCCTGCGCGTCCCGGAGCTCGTCGATGCGCTTGGCCAGGGCGGCCTCGTCGGCGGCCTGCGGCTTGCGCGTCACGGGGATCTTGAGGTAGTCCTTGGCGACGGGGGTCGGCGCGATCTCCGCCTGGACGGTGATGACCAGAGGCTCGCCTTCCTTCCACTTCACGTCCGAGACCGCCGGGGTTTCGACGACGCGCAGCTTGAGGTCCTCGAGCGCGGCGGGCACGTGCTTGCGGATGAGGGCGTCCACGGCCTCCTCGCGCGCGCGGCCGGCGAAGTGCTGCTTGACGATGTCGAGCGGCGCCTTGCCGGCGCGGAAGCCCGGAATGCGGGCCAGCGACTGGAGACGCATGAGCGCCGTCTGCGACTCGTCGGTCACTTCCTGAGGAGCGATCTCGACGGAGAGCGTGACGACGCAGCCCTCCTCCTTGAGCTTCTTGAATTTCGGCTTGTCCGACTTCAGCGCTGAGAAGATTCCCATGTTGCCTCCGGCGAGGGATTGGAATGGGCGAGGGGGGACTCGAACCCCCACGCCTTTCGGCACACGGTCCTAAGCCGTGCGCGTCTGCCATTCCGCCACCCGCCCATTAAAAGAAAGGACCGAGGAACGCTCGGCCCCGACCATCGATGCGATAAATTTTGGACCGGGTGGGGATCGAACCCACGACCTTACGCTTAAGAGGCGTTTGCTCTACCGCTGAGCTACCGATCCGTCGTAGAGGATAATAGCAAAATCTCAAAAATAAATCCAACCGAGCCTTTAGGCGAGGGACTATCCCTTCCACGCGCATTCATAAAGGGACCACCTTGACGCGGCGGCGCACGCGAGCTATTCTTCAAGGGATGCGCTGGTTAACAATTTCGACACCGGAATGCCGCGTGCCTCCTTTATAATCTAGGACCCATGAAATATTGGATCTTCCAGAACAATCAGGTCTTGGGCCCTTACGAGCCCGACGAGATGGGAAAGATTTCGGTGTTTTCACCCGAAAGCCTGGTCTGCCCGGAAGGACGGCGCGGAACCAGCATGGGCGATTGGCAGCGCGCGGGAATGGTTCCAGATTTATCGGTGGCCCTCGTCCGCGCGACTTCGAACGCCGGGGGGAAGACCGCCGTGCTCTCGATCGCGGGCCTGCCGCCCGAGCCGACGCTGAAGGATCTGGCGCAGCTCGGAAGCATCCAGGAAAAAGTGGCCATGCTCGAGGAGGTCGTGCTCCAGCTTCAAGAGGGCCTGCGCGCGAAGGACGCGGAGCTGTCGAGCGTGCATCAGGAGCTCGCCGGCAAGAGCCTCGAGTCCAGCGAGATCAAGGGCGAAGCGGCCGCGCGGCAGCGCGAGGCCGATGAGCTCAAGCGCCAGATCGCCGGGCTCGAAGACCGCCTCTCCTCCGTGCGCCTGCTGAGCGAGACGCTCGACAAGGCCGTGGAAGAGGAGAGGAAAGTCGAGCACGACGTGGAGAAGCAGGGCCAGGCTTTGACGGACCTCGTGCGCGACGTCGAGGAGCTGCGTCGTCAGCTCGAGGAATCCAAGGCCCGGCAGGCGGCGCTCCCGGCCCCTGCGACCATGGATTCGCCGAAGGCGAATCAGCCGGCCCCGCCGCTCGGCGACATCGTGCCGCCGCCGCCCGCCTCCGCGGCCGTCACGCCCGTTCCGGTTCCGTCGCCCGCGGCGCCCATCGAGTTCCCGACGATGACCTCCGAGGCCCTGCCCTCTTTCGACGCGTCGATGCCGTCCATGCCCGGCAGCGCGGCCGCGCCAAATGCGATGCCGGGCTTCGATCCCATGGCGTTCGGCGACGCCGCCGCCGGCGCGCTCGCGCCCGACGCGACGCCCGCGCCGGCCGCCGAAGCGGAGCCCTTCGGAGTCGTGCCGCCGCCGCCCGCCCCGAAGGGCAAGAAAGCCCTGCTGATCGGCGCCGTGGCCGGCCTCGCCGCGCTCGGCGGACTCGCCGTCATGGGCGGGTTCGTGCCCGGCCTGCGCAAGCCGAAGGCGCCCGCGGCCGTGCTCGAGCCGACGCCCCTGCCTCCTCCCGAGCCGGCGCCGATGCCGGTCGCGGCTCCCGATCCCCGCCAGCTCGCCGTCGATTTCGCGAAGGCGTGGCCGCTGCCCGGAGACCGCACGCTCGAGCGCGCGCTCGAGGACCTGGCGCCGTCCGCCGGGAATCTGTCGCCGTGGATGGCGGACCCGCTCGCCGGCAGCCGCGTGCAGGTCAATTACTTCGCCCGCAGCTCGGCGCCGGGCGCGCCCACGATCGCGTACGAGTTCGAAGTGGACCTCGAGGGCAAGACCCTCGTGGGCCGCAACGCCGCGGCGAAGTCGATACTGACCGGCAAGGCCGCCGCGCCCCCCGCGCCCCCGAAGGCGAAGCCCGTGAAGGTCAAGCCGAAGGCCCCCGCGGTGAAGAAGGCTCCGGAAGAGGCTACGCTCGACTCCCTGCTCGGGGGCGACGCGAAGAAGGAGCCTCAGCCCGATCACGCCGGAGGAGGCTCGACGCTGACCGATGCCGGCGACGCGGCCCCGGCCGAGTCCGCCCCCGAAGCGACGCCCCGTCCCGCGCGCGCCAATCCGGCCCGGCGCGCGGCGAAGGCGAAGGGCGGCAAGGCGTCCTCCAAGGAACAGCCGGCCGACGAATCGCTTCTGGACGACCTCTTGAAGGAGTGACATGGATCTAGTCCCCGGACTCAAGCAGCTCGAAGGCCAGCTCGGAATAACCGCCGACCGCATCAACGGCGTCAAGTCGAAGCTCGAGGACCTCCTGTTCCGCGCCCAGAAGATCTCCGCCGCCGAAAAGAACGGCATGAAGAACAACGACACGATGTACGGCTACGACCTTCAGAACTTCCGCCGCGACCTGCGGACCTTCGGCATGGATCTCTCGGGCCTGCCGGGGCTGCTGGCCGGGATGGAGCGCACGGCCGAGTACGACCTCAACGCCGCGCGGTTCGCGACCGGCGTCATGCGCGCCTCCTCGCGCGTCGCCAACTCCATGAAGGTCCTGCACGACATGTCCCTGCTCGCCCATCAGCACATCCGCGTCAACGACCACAAAATCCTCGCCTGGTACATCGCCCAGGAGATCGAGGAAATGGGGCAGAAATGCATGGGCCTGCCCGCGACCGCGAACAAGATCGTCATTCTCTGCACGACGCCTCCGGCCGGAACGCCGGCGACGCCGCCGACGCCGCCGACGCCGCCCACCGCCGGCTGACACATTTATGGACCTCCTGCTTCGCCTTCTCGAGCGCCGTGTCGTCATCGGGATCGCGGTCGTGCTGGCCGCCGTCTGGGCGGGGGGACGCTGGGGCGGCTACGCGCAGGGCCGCGCCGATCTCATGATGCACCCGCCGGCCGACGCCGTCTCCCCGCTTTCCGCCGACATCATCAAGGCCTCCGAAGCCCGCGAATCGGCCAAGCTCCGCGGCCTGCATCGCGTCGTCAGCGCGGAGATCGCGGCCGCCGCGGCGAACGGCTTCAACGTCGAGAAGTTCCAGCACCTCGCCGATAACGCGCTCGGCCTCGACACGCCCGCCTACCGCTCCGCGGCCATCGAGCGGCTCAACAAGCTTCGCCTGGCCATTCCGCAGAAGAGGGAAGCCTTCCGGCCGGCCGCGGCCGGGGACCTGAATCCCGATCTCTTCGACAGCCCTCGCCCCAAGGGCAAGGCCGCCCGCCGATGAAACGGCTCCCGGCGCTCCTCCTGGCGATCGCGGGCGCGCTCCTCGCCGCGCCGCCCGTCCGCGCGGCCGCCGACGCCGTGGAGGCCCTGACGACCGCGCGCGGCGCGTTCCTCGCCGGCCGCTACGACGACGCGGAAAGCGCGTGGCGGTACCTGTCGGAGCTCGGCGTCGCGGCGCCCGAGCCCGAGGCCAATCTCGCCCTGACGCTTCGCGACAAGGGCCAGCACGAGGCGGCCGCCGCGCAATGGCTGAAGGCTTCGCTGCTGGAGGGAGCCGACGGCTTCGACTGGAACCAGCGCGCCTGGTCGTATCTCGCCACGGGCCGGCAGCGCGAGGCGCGCGACGCGTTCACGAAGGCGCTCGACCGCTCCTCGACGACGGCCACGCAGGCCGAGGCGAACGTCGGAATCGGGCTGACGTACATCCTCGACGCCAAGCCGAAGGCCGCCGAGGCCCCGCTGCGCCGCGCGGGCATCTCCGGCCCCTACGCGATCTCCATTTCCGCGCAGCTCACCGCCGAGGCGGCGACGATGAGCGGCGACCGTCAGACCGCTTTGACCTACCTGCGCCAGGCCGTCGAGATCGATCCCGCCAACAACGAGGCCCTGCGCGGCCTCGCCGCGGCGCTGGCCAACGCGGGGGACAACCGCGCCGCTTGGCGCGCGTACAAGAAGGTCCTGTCGCTCGATCCGAAGGACGCCGAGGCGCGCAAGGCTTACGAGAAGGCCGGGCGCTTCGTCAACGGCGATCTCGACGCGGCCGCCGGCGTGCGCCGCATCGCGCGCCCCGTGCTCGACCCCGATCGAACCGACCCGCCCCTGCCGCTCTCGACCCGCCCGATCCGCGTCGGCCTCTTCGGCGCGCCCGACGGGCGCCCGGCCGTGATGACGCGCGCGTACGTCATGCTCAACTCCGCGTTCAAGGTGACCTCCGTCTCCCACGGCACGCTGCGGGACAACGGCCGCCCCTTCGATCAATGGGAGGTCGATTTCCGTCCCGAAAACGGGCTCGTCGAGGTCCGCGACGCCTCGCGCAACATCCTCTTCACCTCGAAAACGCCTTTCGCCTTCGTCCCCGACGCCAAGCGCGGGTCCGTCCTGATCAAGGCCGCGGTGATCACCGACCAGATCGGCGTGGATCCCGGAGACCGCGAGGTGCGCGGCGCCGTCGAGGTCGTGCCCAACCCCTGGGGGTTCCGCCTCGTGCAGGTCGCGCCCGTCGAGCAGTACCTGATCGGCGTCGTCTCGCTCGTCCTGCCGATCGACAGCCCTCCGCAGGCGTTGCGGGCCCAGGCCGTGGTCTCGCGAACCGCCGCCTATTGGGCCTCCGAGAACCGCGAGGAGACGCTCGAGCGCTGCGACCTGCTCGACGACGATTCCACCCAGCGCACGATCGGCGTCAGCGGCGAGATGAGCTCGGCCGCCGAGGCCGTGGCCGACACCGAGGGCCTGGCGCTCGCGCTCAAGGGCCGAGCCGCCCGCGTGTTTCAGCACGAGGACAGCGGCGGCACCACCGAGGACGGCTCCGAGGCCGGGGAGCCGGGCCTCGAGCACCTCGTCTCGGTGCAGGACTCCGCCAAGCTGAGCATTCCCTGGCGCACGGCGGTCGACCTCGAGCGCTACACCCACGAAGCCCCGCCCGAGGGCCTGTACAGCGAGGCCGCGGCCGTCTCGACGCCGAACTCCTCGCGTTGGATGCGCATTCTCGACGCCCGCGACCTGCGCAAGCGCGTCGAACGCCGCAAGGACCTCGGCACGATCCGCCGGCTGCGCGTGGCGGGACGCACGGCGACGGGCCGCGTGCGCGCCATCGAGGTGTTCGGAGCCGACGGCTCCGCGATGTACACCGGCCGCAAGGAGATCGGCGAGCTCCTCGGGCCCGGCTCGCTGCGCTCCACGCTCTTCACGCTGCAGACCCTGATGGACGGAAGCCGCGTCTCCCGCGTCGTCCTCTGGGGCGCCGGCACCGGCTCCGGCCTGGGCTTTGCTCGCGCGGGCGCCCTGGGCCAGGCCAGCCTCGGCATCGCCTGGCGCGAGATCGTCCGTCACTACTTCCCGCGCCTCGACGTGAAGGACTTCCTCCACCCGGAGGCCGCGAAGGCGGCCGTTGCGCCCGGCGTCGGCCCCTACAAGCGGACGCTCGATTTCCACAAGAAGAAAAAGAACAAGTAGAATCGGGCCCATGCGAGCCAAGGTCGTCCATCTCGTCACCCGCCTCGATCTCGGCGGCGCCCAGCAAAACACCCTGCACACCGTTCGCCATTTGGACCGCTCCAAATTCGAGCCGGTCTTGATGTGCGGGCCGGGTGGGATGCTCGACGAGGAAGCGAGGAGCGACGCCTCGGTGAAGACCCTATTCGTCGAGTCCCTGCGCCGGGACATCTCGCCGTTTTACGATTTGCTTGCTCTTCTCGAGATCGCCAAGGTCCTTCTCGCCGAAAAGCCCGACATCCTTCACACGCACAGCTCCAAGGCCGGTATTTTGGGGCGGATGGCGGCGGTGCTGGCGGGGGTCCCCATCATCGTTCATACGTATCACGGCTTCGGATTTCACGAGCGCCAGCCGGTCTTCGTCAAAAAGCTTTACGTCTTTTTGGAGCGGCTCTGCGCCCGCTTCACCGACGTTTTGGTCTTCGTCTCCCGGGCCAATGTCGCGTACGCGGCCGAGCACGGCATCGTGCGCCCGGCCGACGCGGTCTTGATCCGTTCCGGCGTCAAGCTGGCGGGCTTGCCCGCGCCCGTCGAGGCGGCCAAGCTCAAGATGTCCGCCGGCGTCGGCATGCACAAGCCCCTCGTCCTATCGGTCGGCAATCTCAAGCCCCAAAAAAACGCGGGAGACTTCGTGTCGGCCGCGGCGTCGGTCCTTGCCGTAGTCCCCGAGGCCCGCTTCGTCTTCCTCGGCGACGGCCCCCAGCGCCGCGCGCTCGAGGCCCGCGCCTTCGCCTTGGGGCTCGAGGGGAAGGTCCTCTTCCTCGGCTGGCGCCGCGACGCGGCGCAATGGCTCGCGGCGGCCGACGTGTTCGTGATGACCTCGCTCTGGGAAGGCCTGCCGCGCGCGCTCGTCGAGGCGATGAAAAGCGGCCTGCCCGCGGTGTGCTACGCGACCGATGGAGTCACGGACCTGATCTCGGACGGGGTCAACGGCTTCCTGGTGGAGCCCGGCGACCACGGCGCCCTGGCGGCGCGCGTGACCTCCCTCCTTAATGACGAGCCCCGGCGCAAGGCGCTCGGCGCCGCGGCCGCCGCCTCCATCGGCCCCGAGTTCGACATCGACGGCATGGTGCGCTCGCAGGAAGCGCTCTACGAGCGCCTGCTCGACCGGCGCCGTCTCCGGTGAGCGCGGAGTTCAAGCGGCCGCTCGGCCTTTTCCTGCAGGGAGGGGGAGCCCTCGGCGCCTGGCAGGCCGCCGTTCTCGAGGCGCTGGAGGCCCGAGGCCTCCGCTTCGACGCGGTCATGGGCTTCAGCATCGGCGCGGTCAACGGATCCGCGCTCGCCTTCGGCCGTCTGCCCGAGGCCCTGACCCGCTGGCGCGCCCTCACCGGCGGCGCCTTGCTCCCGCGGCCGCGCCTGAGCCCCTTCTCGCTGTGCTCGATCGAACCGCTGCGCGCCTTCTTCGCGGCCGCGGCCGACGAGGAGGCCGCGAAGGCCGCCTTGCGCGCGGAGTTCACCATCATCACCGCCTGCCCGGCCGAGGGAGTCCCGATCAACGCGCGCTTCACGCCCGGGGGACGAGACGGCTGGGACGGACCGCTCGTCGAGCACGCCGCCGCGAGCTGCGCCATTCCTCTCGTCTTCCCGCCGGTGGACGTCCATTACCGCGGACGCCGCCGGCGCCTCATCGACGGCGGCGTCCCGATGCCGGCCCCTCTCGACTTCTCGCCGCTCGCCGGCTGCGCCGACGTCCTGGTCCTCGAGATGGTCCGGGCCGACGAGCTCGGGCGCCGCTGGTGGACGCCGTGGCGCGCCCTCGACCAGCGCGGGCGCGAGGCCGGCCGCGGGCTCGTCGACGAGGGGCTCCAGGCCTTGCTCCGCTCGGACCGCCCGCCGCGCGTCCACCGCCTGGCGCCCTCCCGGCGCCTCGAGCCGATGATGCTCGATTTCCGCGCCGCCGGCCTGAAGATCATGCTCTCGCAGGGGGCGTCGGACGCCGAGGCCTTCCTCGCCGCTCCGGAATCCTTCCGGGTGCGTTGAAAATTGCTTTAATGACCGCGCGATGACGTTTAGGTAGCGGCCAAAGCGTTGCTACACGGTTAACTTCGCGACATCGAAACAAGAGAGGAATTCATGCCCAAATATACCGTCCCCACGAACGGCGCAAAAATCGGCTACAGCAACGGCAAGCTTCAGGTCCCCAATAATCCGATCATCCCCTATTTCCCCGGCGACGGGACCGGCCTGGACCTCTGGAAGGCCACGAAGATCGTCCTCGACGGCGCCGTCGAGAAGGCCTATCACGGCAAGAGGAAGATCGAGTGGATGGAAGTCTACGCCGGTCTCACCGCGCTGAAGCACTACGACAAGGACACCGTCCTCCCCGAGGAGACGGTCGAGGCCTTCCGCACGTACCGCGTCGGCCTCAAGGGCCCGCTCACCACGCCCGCCGGCTCCTTCAAGTTCGTCTGCCTCGACTGCGCCGCCGAGCTGATGGACCGCCCCGCGAACTGCCCGAAGTGCAAGTCGGAGTGGATCACGCCGCGCTTCCGCTCGGTCAACGTGGGCCTGCGCCAGAAGCTGGACCTGTACTCCTGCGTCCGGCCCGTGCGCTGGTTCAAGGGCGTTCCTTGCCCCGTCAAGAACCCGGAGCAGCTCGACATCGTGATCTTCCGCGAGAACACCGAGGACATCTACGCCGGCATCGAGT
>JAQTNG010000089.1 GCA_028714015.1 Elusimicrobiota bacterium
CCGTCGAGATGCGCGAGGCGGTGGTCATCCCGGCGCAGAAGGTCGGCATGGTCACCGCCAGGGACGGCGAGCCGCTCCCCCCCTCCGAGTATGTGGCCAAGTCGGTTCAAGGCCATAAGGACTTCCAGGACGGCGCCGCCTTCCTCGCCGCCTCCGGCCAACGCGGACCTCAGCTCGACTTCCTCAAGCCCGGCACCTACTACGTCAACCCGCTGATGTTCGACGCGGCCTTCGACGAGGTCCTTCAGGTCGCGCGCGGCGAAGTCTCGGTCATCGTCTCCAACATCGGCAAGGATCCGGCCGGCATCGGCGCGGCGGCCGGCGCCGCCACGGCCAAGCCGGAAGACCGCCTCAAGGACGGCGTCGAGCGCTACGTCGTCGACGCGGGCTACCGCGGCATCCAGCGCGAGGTCCTCGGCCCCGGCACCTACTACCTCAACAAGCTCGCCTACACGCCGCACATCATCCCCACGACCAACATCACCATCGATTGGGCCGAGGAGAAGTCCCCGACCCGCGGCCAACGGGCCTTCAACCCGCTGACCATCGTCTCCAAGGACGGCTTCGAGATGACCGTCGAGGTCAAGGTCATCCTGCGCGTCCTGCCCGAGCAGGCGCCGCACATGGTCGCGCGCATCGGCACGATCGACAACCTCATCGAGCACGTGGTGCACCCGCTCATCGACTCTTCCTTCAGAAACCAAGCCTCCTCCTCCGAGGCGATGAAGTTCATGCAGGACCGCCACGAGGAGCAGCGCAAGGCCGGCGAACACATCATGGAAGAGCTCCGGCGCTACCACGTCGAATGCGTGTCCGTCCTGATCTGCCAGATCGTGCTCCCCGAGCGGCTGATGCAGACGCTCACGAACAAGGTCGTCGCCGCCCAGCAGATGTCGATGTTCGACTCCCAGCAGGAGGCCGAGGCCCGGCGCCGCGAGATGGAGAAGACCAAGGCGCAGGCCGACCTCCAGCCGAGCCTGGTGAAGGCCGAGATCGACGTTCAGATCGCGACCCAGGCCAAGCAGTCTTTGATCACCGGCGCCGAGGGCCGCAGCCAGGCGACGCGGCTCGAGCAGGAAGGCATCGCGGCCGGCATCTCCGCCGTCGGCAAGGCCGAAGGCGAGAAGATCCTGGCCATCGGCCAGGCCACCGCCGAGGCCTACGTGCGCCAGGCGGCCGCGGTCGGCCAGGGGCCGTTGGCGATGATCGAGGTCATGAAGCGCGTCTCCGACGGGAAGGTCAAGATCACCCCCGACATCATGGTCTCGGGCGGCGGCGGCCCCAACAACGACGGAGCCTCCGCGAACATGCTCGCGGCCTTCATGGCGAGCCTGATGGGCTCGGGCATGAAGCTGGTCCCCCAGGACTCCGGCACGCCCCCGAAGAAGGGCTGAAAGCGCTGATACTTGACTGATTTTGTCAGGTATACTACACTAAACGTATGCCTGCCATAGCGGCGCGCCATTTCGAAGGGATACAGGTCGGAAACACCCCCCTCCTCGACGTCTCTTTTGCCTTCCCGGAGCTCGGCGACAAGGTCAAGATCGTCGCCAAGGCCGAATGGGCCAACCCGGGCGGATCCGTAAAAGATCGGGCCGGCTATTTCATCATTAAGGATGCGATCGAGACGGGCAAGCTCGCCGGCGGAAGGATACTGCTCGACTCCTCCTCCGGCAATACCGGCATCGCCTACGCGTGGCTCGGCGCCCGCCTCGGCGTGAAGGTGGCGCTCGCCGTCCCCGGCTCGATCAGCAAACACCGCCGAGCGATTCTGGAAGCCTACGGCGTCGAGCTTCTGTTCACCGACCCGCTCGAGGGCTCCGACGGCGCGATCAGGGAGGTCCGGCTCATGCTCAAGGCCGAGCCGGACCGCTACTGGTACGCGGACCAGTACTCGAACCCGATGACCTGGCGCGCGCACTACGAGACGACGGGTCCGGAGATCTTCGAGCAGACCGGCGGCAAGGTCACGCACTTCGTGGCGGGCCTCGGCACCAGCGGAACCTTCATCGGCGCGGGGCGCCGCCTGCGCGAGCTCAAGCCGGCCGTCCGGCTCGTCTCGATGGAGCCGGACGGGCCGATGCACGGGCTCGAGGGGCTCAAGCACATGGAGACCTCGATCATTCCCGCGATCTACGACGACTCGGTGGCCGACAGCCGCATCCAGATCGCCACGGAAGAAGCGCAGGAAGCCGCGCGGACGCTGGGGCACAGGGGCGGAATTCTCCTCGGCCCTTCGGGAGGCGCGAACCTCGCGGCGGCCCTTCGGCTCGGCAGAGACCTCGTCGCGCAGGGGCGCGAGGCGGTCATCGCCACCGTGTTCGCCGATTCCGGCGAGCGCTACCTGGGCGAGAGGTTCTGGCAGCCATGAGCCTGCGCCTGAACCGCGCCGTCGAAGCGATCGCGGTCGCGACCTGCGAGAAGGCCTTCCCCGAGGAAGGCTGCGGCCTGCTGATCGGCCCGATTCCGGAGGATTTCGACAGGCCCGGGCGCGCTCTCGAGGTCAACGAGGCCCGGCCCCTGGCCAACGGCTGGGACGCCTCGGCGAAGACGAATCGATACTTGATCGATCCCAAGGTCCTCGCCAAGGTGGAGGCGGAGCTGTCCGGGACGGGGCGCGGGGTCGTGGGCTTCTTCCACTCGCACCCTCAGGTGCCGGCCTGGCCCTCGCCGTTCGACCTGACGATGGCGATGCCGTGCTGCAGCTACTGGATCCTGCAGGTGCGCGACGGCAAGGCCGTGGATTCGAGATCATGGCAGAGAACGGAAGACGGAAGGTCGTTCGTTGAAGAAGAGATTTTTTTAGAGGGCTAACATGAGCATCGAAATACGGCTTCCAACGGCGCTGCGAGCGTTCGCCGACAAACAGGAAAAGATCAGCGTGGACGCCAAAACCGTCGGGGACGCTTTGGAACAGCTTTTTTCGAAGCACGAGCGCCTGCGGCAGCAATTGATGTCGCCCGAAGGAAAATTGAGATCGTTCGTGAATGTTTACGTGAACGACGACGACGCCCGCGACCAGCAGGGTCTTTCGACTCCGGTCAAGGACGGCGACACGATCCTGATCGTCCCCGCGATCGCCGGCGGCTCCGCGGTGGCCGAGGCCGAGCTGACCAAGGCCGAGCTCGCGCGCTACCACCGGCACCTGATCATGCCCGAGATCGGCGCCGAGGGCCAGAAAAAGATGAAGAACGCCTCGGTGCTGTGCGTCGGCGCGGGCGGCCTCGGCTCGCCGCTGGCGCTCTACCTCGCAGCGGCCGGCGTCGGGCGCATCGGCATCGTCGACTTCGACGTCGTCGACGAGTCGAATTTGCAGCGGCAGATAATTCATGACACGCCGTCGATCGGGACTTCAAAGCTCGTCTCAGCCAAGAAAAGACTGCTCGCTTTGAACCCCTTCATATCCGTGGAAACGCACGAGATGCGGCTGACCTCCGCCAATGCCGTGGAGCTCTTCAAGCAGTACGACATCATCGCCGACGGCACGGACAATTTCGCCACGCGATATCTCGTCAACGACGCCTGCGTCCTGACCGGCAAGCCCAACGCGTACGGCTCGATTTTCCGTTTTGAAGGGCAATTGTCGGTGTTCGGCCTCAAAGACGGCCCCTGCTACCGCTGCCTCTACCCCGAGCCCCCGCCCCCCGGCCTCGTGCCCAACTGCGCCGAGGCCGGCGTGCTCGGCGTCCTGCCCGGCGTCATCGGCACGATGCAGGCCATCGAGGCCCTCAAGCTCATACTCGGCATCGGCCGCCCGCTCTCGGGCCGCCTGATGCTGTACGACGCGCTCGAGCAGAGCTGGCGCACTCTCAAGGTGAAGAGAAATCCGGCTTGCCCCGCGTGCGGCGAAAATCCGACCATCAAGGCGCCGATCGATTACGAGGCCTTCTGCGGCCTCAAGGAGAAACCCGTGTCCATTCCCGAAATAACGGTGCAGGACCTCAAGGCCAAGCTCGACAAGAAGGAGAAGTTCATTCTCCTCGACGTGCGCGAGCCGCACGAATACGAGATCGCCAAGATCGAGGGCTCGACCTTGATCCCGCTCGGCAAGCTGCCCGAGCGCTTCGGCGAGCTCGACAAGGGCGCCGTTTTGATCGTGCACTGCAAGATGGGCGGCCGCTCGGCGAACGCCGTGCGGTTCCTGCGCGAGAAGGGCTACGACGCGACCAACGTCGCGGGCGGCATCAACGCCTGGTCGGAGTCGATCGACCCGTCCGTCCCCCAGTATTAAGATGAGCGGCCGCCGCCCGTCCCTCACGGCCTTCGCGGCTCTGGCTCTTATTTTATCCGGCTGCGGCCTCGGCGCGCCCGTTCCGGAGATTTCCGTTCAGGAGCTGAAAGCCAAGATCGACCGGAAGGAGACATTCGTCCTTCTCGACGTCCGGGAGCCGAAGGAGTACGCGATCGCCCGGATCGCAGGCTCGACCTTGATTCCCCTCGGCTCCCTTCCCGATCGCCTCGGCGAGATCGACAAGAACGCCAAGCTGATCGTGCACTGCAAGTCGGGCGGCCGCTCGGCGAAGGCCGTGCGGCTGCTGCGCGAGAAAGGCTACGACGCGGTCAACGTCGCGGGCGGCATCGACGCCTGGTCCGTGTCGATCGACACCTCCGTGCCCAGGTACTGACATGAGCGAAAATTCCTATACCTTGATCGAGCCGGAAGCCGCGCACCGGGCCTTGGAGGCCAAGGACGGCGGCCAGCTGGTCGACGTGCGCGAGGCCGGAGAGGTCGACACGATCCGCATCGAGGGCGCGTTGAACCTGCCGCTGTCGCGCCTGCGCGAGCTCGCCGCGCGCCTCGACCGAAGCCTGCCCGTCTACCTGCTGTGCCGGTCCGGGGGGCGCGCCGCCTCGGCCGCGGGCCAGCTGCAGGAGCTCGGCCATCGGGACATCCTCGTCGTGCGCGGCGGCCTCGACGCCTGGATGGCCTCGGGCAAGCCGGTCGTGCGCGGCGAGCGAAGGGTGTGGAGCATGGAGCGGCAGGTGCGCTTCACCGGCGGCCTGCTGGTGTTCATCGGGACGACCGCCGGCCTGACGGCCGATCGCCGCTTCTTCATCCTGCCGGCCCTCGTGGGCCTGGGCTTCATGTTCTCCGCGGCGACCGATACCTGCGCCATGGCGCTCGTCCTGGCCCGCCTGCCGTGGAACCGGGGTTCGGGCGGCGCCTGCGGCCGATAGTGGCGCCATGCCCGAGCTCCCCGAAGTCGAAACGGTTCGGAGGGTCCTTCAAGAGAGGTACGCCGGCCGGACCATCACGGCCGTCGCGCTCGGCAAGCCCACGTTCTACCGCGCGCCGCCGCTGGCCGCGCTCAGGCTCCTGACCGGCGGCCTCATCTCCGGCTTCAAGCGCCGGGGCAAATACCTGATCGTCGTGATGGAAGGCCGCGGCGAGGTGATTTTTCACCTCGGCATGTCCGGCCGCATCACCGTCGGCGGAGAAAGCCCTCACGTCCGCTTCCAGATGTGGATCGGCACCGAGGCCGTGCGCTTCCACGACTCGCGCCGCTTCGGACGGGTCGGCTGCCCCCTTCCGACGCTCGGCCCCGAGCCGATGGACCCCGAGTTCACCGCGGACTACCTCTGGAAGATCCTGCGCAAGCGCACCGCTCCGGTCAAAGCCTTGATCATGGATCAAAAGCTGATCGCGGGGCTGGGCAACATATACGCGACGGAGGCCCTGCACGCGGCGAAGGTGCGGCCCGGCCGCGCGGGGAAATCCCTCAGCCGCGCCGAGGCCGGGAAGCTGGCCGCCTCATGCCGCGATATCCTGATTCGCGGCGTGGAAGCCGGCGGCGCCACGCTCGACGACGAGGCGTTCCTCGACCCCCTCGGCCGCCCGGGACGGATGCAGATGGGCGTGATGGTCTACGGCCGGGATCGGTGCGGATCGTGCGGCGGGCCCGTCATCGGCACGCGCAAGAGCATCGGCGGGCGCGCGAGCGCCTATTGCCCGTCCTGTCAGAGATAGCGCAACGGCGCCATCAGCGGCGGCCGCGAATCGCGTTGTCGAGGGTCGAGCGCGCCGCGCGCGCTCTCAGCGGAGACGCCGCGCGCCGCTCGTAGAGGTACATCGCGGTCAGGATCGCGGCGGGCACGGCGGCCAAAAGGGTGAAGGTCATGGGGGTTCTCCGGGACTCTCGGGCGTCGCCGCGAGGATAGCCCCAAAGGCGCTTTCCGTCAAGGCCCGAGGTAATCGGCCAAATCGGAGCGGCGCACAGCCTCGTGAAAGCGCTCGACGCTCGCCGCCGTCTCGTTCGCGGACGGCATCACGAGCTTCTCGCCCGGCCGGGGCTTGAAGCCGCGCCTGACCTCATGACGCCGCCGCCAGGCGGACAGAGCGGGAGGCATGACCATGAGCCCGATCGGCAGGAGCAGCACGGCCGTCGAGAGCGGAAATAGGAAGCCTTCCATCTTTTCAGGATAAAACCCGGAGCCCCCCTCCGTCAAGGGCCCCCCTTGACAAAAACGAGGCGCGGGGCTAGAATACTGGTGTACTAGTTCACTAGTACACATGATGATCCGAATCGACCCCCTGTCGCCGACGCCCCTCAACGAGCAGATCAAGTCCGGCCTGCGCGGCCTCATCGCGCGCGGCGTGCTGAAGCCCGGCGAGCCCGCGCCCACGATCCGCCCGCTCGCGGAGGCGCTGAAGGTCAACCCGAACACGGTCGCCCGCGCGATCCGCGAGCTCGTGCTCGAGGGCGTGCTCGAGACCGTGCGCGGCGAAGGCACGGTGGTCGCCGCCGGCGCCCCCCGCAAGGCGGCCGACGGCCTCGCCGGGATCCGCGACGGCCTGCGCGAGGCCCTGCGCCAGGCCCGCCGCGGCGGGCTCGACTGGGACGACATCACCATGCTGGTGCGGCGCGCGGAGAAGGAGAACCTATGAACGCCCTGACTTTTCACGACGTCGCGCGGACGCTCGGCGGCCGCCGGGTGCTCGACGGCGCGTCCGGCGCGGCCGAGCAGGGCAAGGTGATCGGCCTCCTCGGACGCAACGGCGAGGGCAAGACGACCTTGTTCAAGATCCTCCTCGACCTGCTCGCCGCCGACTCCGGAGAAGTCGAAGTCCTGGGCCTGCGCCCCGACGGCTCGGGGAGGATCCGGCAGGTCACGGGCTACATACCGGAGCGCCCCGCCTTTCATTCCTTCATGAGCGTCGCCGAGGTTCTCGCCCTGCGCGCGAGCCTCTTCCATAAATGGGACGCGGCGCGCGCCGCGGGGCTTTGCAGGCGCCTCGGCCTCGATCCCGCGACGCGCCTCGAGGGCGCGAGCAAGGGCACGCTCGGCAAGCTCGCGTGGGTGTGCGCGGCGGCGCACGATCCGGCCTTGTACCTGCTCGACGAGCCCACCTCCGGGCTCGACGCCCTCGTGCGCGAGGAGGTCTTATCCGGCCTCGTGAGCGAGCTTGGCGAGGCCGGAAAGACCGTCCTTGTCACCAGCCACCGCATGGACGAGCTCGCCGGGCTTCTCGACGAGGTCTGGGTGATGGCGGGAGGGCGCATCGCCGCCGCCTACGCGCTCGACGCCCTGCGCGCCGACGCCTGCGTGGTCGGCGGGCGCCTTCGCTCCGCCGACGCGCCCCCCGCCGTGCCCGGGGCGATTCCTCTCGGCGGCGAAGGCCTCGCGCGCTCCTGGGCCGTGCTCGACCGGCCCACGCGCGAAAGGCTTATAGGCTGCGGCGCCCTCGAGTCCCCCACGGTCGAGCCCCTGCCGCTCGACCGGGCCTTCTCGCACCTGCTGTCGCTGAAAGGAGGCGAGCTTCGATGAACATCCGCTTGATGCGTCTCGAGCTGCGCAAGAACGGCCTCGCCGCCGCGAGCGCCGCCGCGGCTTTTCTCATCACCCTTCCGGTGTGCCGCCTGGTCTCGGCGGCGACGGGCCTGGAGCTGCGGCTCAGCCTCGACGCGGCGCTGACGGCCTGGATCCTCCTGGGCGTGCCGCTGGCCGCCGCGCTCATCGGGGCCGCCTCCGGGGCGGCCTCGGCCTCGCGCGACGCGCTCGACGCCGAAGCGCTCCTTCCGCCGTCCCCCGGCCGGCGCGCGGCCTCGTCCATTGCGGTTTCCGTTTTGCTCGCCGCGGCCTTCGCCGCCTTCGTGCTGGCGACGGGCGCCGTTCTCGGCATGCCGCCGGGACGCGTCCTCGCCCCGGGCCAGAAGGCGTGGGGCGCGTCGTTCTGGTACGGCCTTCAGCTCGCTCCGCTCGTGGCCTTGGCGGCGCTCGACGTCCTCGCGGGAGCCTGGGCGCTGTCGCGCCTGCTCGGTCACGGCGTGGCCGGGGGCCTGCTCGCCCTCGCCGCCACGACGGCGGCGGGCGCGGGCCTCGCCGTATGCTTCGGCCTCGAGATCGAGCATTACAACTGGGGCGCCGCCTGCTTGAGGCCGGCCCTCGCGATCGCCTACGGCGGCGCGCTCGCCAAGGTCTGGGCCGGAGTTCTCGCGGCGCGCTGGAGCGAGCGCCGCACCGGCGCGCGAACCTTGGCATGCGCCCTGGCGCTTCTGATCCTGCCCGCATTCATGATCTGGGGACGGGCGGGCGCGGAACTCAGCATGCTCGACGCCCGTGTCGTGCCCGCCGGGCACGAGGCGGTCTATCGCTATCAGTCCATCGACGACCGGTTTCCGCGCGGAGGACGCGCCCTCGCCGCGGCCGGAGAGGGCGCCGTGCTCAAGACCGTGCGCGGCGGGATCGTCATCGCGGACGCCCGGGGAGTCCGGCCTCTCGTTCCCGAGCAGAACACGGGCCTGTCCGAGCTTCTGCTGGAGCCGTACAAGACCTGGATTCACGGAGCGTGGCGCGACGAGAAAGGCGTCCTTTGGATCGAGCGCTATGTCAGCCCCAACACCGAGCTCTGGAGGATCGAGGGCGCGAAAGCCGCTAGCCGCCGGATGACGGACGGCGGCTCGCTCGGGATGATCGCGGGCGTTCCGCTCAAGCACCGGTACCCCGATTCGAAGCGGCTTCTGCTGGCGAGCGTCGACGACTATTTCCTCCACGGAGAAAAGGCCTCATGGTACGAGGGATACATCGGCTACCTCCCCCGTCGCCGGCGCGAAGCCGCGGCCGCGCGGCCCGCCTGCGCCGGCCGCTGCCTCGAGGTGAACGGGCGCCGGTGGAAGCTGCCCGGCGCCGCGCTGAGCGCGGACATCATCTACCCGGACGAGATAGGCGGCCTCCGCGCATACCTGGTCCCGGTGCGGACCGCCAAGGGCGAGGAAGTCGCCCTGTGCCGCGCCGACGGCACGACGGATATCGCCTGGCCGTTCCGCCCTGAACCGGGGGGCCGCCTGATCTACCGCGGCCTGCCTGACGGGACGCTCTTCGCCTTCGGCGAGCGCGCCACGCTGCGGGCCATCGCCCCCGACGGGCGGATCGTCGCGCCGATTCCCTACTCGCAGCTCGCCGCGGAACTGCCCAAGCGCAGGAGCGCCCAGCCGGAGCTCGTGCGGAGGGCGGAAGGCAAAGTCTGGCTCGTGTGGGGCGGGAAGCTCACGGTCCTCGACGCCGGAGGCAAGACGGTTTCATCTCGCCCCCTGCCGGCGGGCATCGAAGAAACGGTGCCGCTCAAGGATGGATTCCTCATCACGACCAAGCGCAGCGCCTATTTCTCCGATTGGAACGGGGCCTTGAGACGCGTCGAGAACCCGCGCTGACCCCGAGCGCCTGACGGCGCACCGCACGAAAAGCGGCGCGCGGCCCCCCCCTCAGAAAGCCGCGCGCCCATTAAGCACAGCGTAACACCTGCGCTCGCGGACGACCATGGAGGCCGCGCAAAGAGATTATGAAGGGGGATTGAACGCGCGTTTTTAACCTCGAGTTTCCTTGACGAGAAGGGATTCGGCGGCTATCCTTAGAGCAAGGACCCGATATGCCGCCCACCCCCTTATTCTTGAGCGCCGCCAGGATCGAAGCCCTGGCGGCATTCCGCTCGCTGGAAGCCGACGCGGTCACATTGCATCTCGCCGTCGACGGGGGCGGCCTGTATCCGTCAACCTTGCATCAGCTCGCCGCCGACGCGCGCCGCGACCCGCGCATGAAGGCTCTCGACCGCGACCTCGACCGCATCGAGGCGTACATCCGGTCGGAGTTCGTGCCCGGCCCCCACCGCATGGCCGCAGTGTACTCCTGCGCCAAGCGCGGCCTGTTCGAGACCTTCGCCTTGCCCCAGCCCTTCAAGAGCTCGCTGACCGCGAGCGAAACCCTCGATCTGCGCCCCCTCACCGCGCTCGAGGGTCAATACCACCGCTTCGTGGCCCTCCTGCTCGGCCCGAGCAAGGCTCGCTTCATCGAGCTCTACATGGGCCTGGCCCTCGAGCTCGAGGCGATGGAAGGAGACTTCGGCGAGCTGGACGGCCTCGGAGCCGTGGCCTCGCGCGCCGCCACGCTCGCCCGCGAGCGCCGGTACGACCGCCTCATCCTGGGCGCGCCCGCCGCGCTCGAGGCGGCGCTCGTTCCCCTTCTCGACCCCGCGCTGCAGAAGGACCTCATCCTCGAGCCTGTGCTGGGGCCGGACCGGCCGGTCGACGCCGTCCTCGAGCGCGTCCAGCACAACGAGCACCAGGCGCGGCGCGTGCGCGAAAGCGTGCTGGTCGCCCGCCTGATGGACGAGTCCCGCCGGGGCGGCGCCGTGACCGGCCTCGACGCCGTCGTCGCCGCGGTCCAGGAGGGCTGCGCGGCGCGCGTCCTCTTGCGCGACGGCTACGCGAAGATGGGCCGCTCCTGCCCGAAGTGCGGTCACCTGTCGGTGGCCAACCGCTCCTGCCCGTGGTGCTTCTGCGCGACCGACATGGTCCTCGACCTGGTCAGCGAGCTCGGAAACAAGGCGATCGCCGCGGGCTGCGAAGTCTACCGCATCATGCACGACGAGCGCTTCGACGGCGTCTGCCGCATCGGCGCCGAGCTCAAGGTCCCGACCGGCAAACCCGTCCCCCCGCCGACGGCGCGCGCCCTGCGCGGCCATTTCGCGATGAAGGACGGCAAGCCCTCCCCGCTGCGCCCCCGTTAGGTTCAGGCCGGTTCGCGGCCGTAGTAGGGAAGCCCCGCGAATTCCGCCGCGCTGGACGCCGCGCGCGCGCCGTCCTCGGCGTCGCGGGCCCAGTACAGCTCGAGGTCGCCGCCGTCGAAGCGGCGCAGGCACACCACGAAGGTCCGACGGGCCGCGCCGAGGAACAGGCGCCGGCGCTCGCGGCTGACCAGGATGACGGCCCGGAATTCGTCGAGGTCCCAGGTCGCGTTGCCGCCGACCGAGTGCCCGCCGACGCCGAGGTAGCGCGCGACCATGCGGTGCTCCCGGTCGAGCACGACGCGCGAGCGGCCGCGCAGGAACAGCCAGCCCGACGCCATGAACACGGCGCCCAACACGAAGCGCACGCAGGGAATGATCAGCGGCACCGGATGCCGAAGGGCGTAGGAGGCGGCCACGGTTCCGAACGTGAAGATCATCTCGGCCACGCCGAAGCAGGCCAAAGCGAGACCGGCCATGGAGGCGGTCGCGTCGGGATCCTGACGAATTTCGAGGCGGGAGCGGCTCGTCTTGATCATCTCGCTGTGGGCACGGCCGTCGTTTCAGTGTAGCCCCGCCTCCGTCGAGCGTCAAGACCCAACGGCCCCTCGGGCTTGCGGGAAATCGGCGGCGCGTCGGACGGCTTCTAGAAGTAGCGGCGCACGCCCACGGCCCCGTCGAAGGCGCCGCCTTCGTTCGGG
>JAQTNG010000090.1 GCA_028714015.1 Elusimicrobiota bacterium
GATGACGACGATGCCGAAGATGAGCGGCGCCAGGCGGTGCTTGAGCATCAGGGCATGCCGGTGCGCAGCCCGCCCAGCCCCGTGGCGACGAGGACGTGGCACAGGGCGACGGCGAGCATCACGATGGCGAACCAGCGGTGGAAGAAGCGCCACAGGCCCATGAGGTCGCGAAGCTCCTCATAACGCGAGAGCCACTGCTTCTCCTTGACGAAGCGCTTGGCCAGGGGCAGGATCTCCCCCGCGGCCGCGGCCAGCTCCGGGGACGCCATGACCATTCGGCTGAGCTCCTCGTATTCCCGCGCGGCCGCGCGGTCGCCCTCGACCATCGCGGTCAGCGCGGCTGCCACGCCGCGGTGCGGCGTCGGCGCCGCGCCTTGCGCGGCCTGCACGCCCACGCCCTTCTCCAGGAGGGCGCGCCGCTTCTCCTCCAACTCGCGCGTGAGCTCGGACAGCTCGAGCTCCTGGCCCTGCACGGAGCGCGGCACGTGGGCGTAGATGAAGCGGCCCACGATCCCCGTCAGGACCACGATCCAGAGGGAGACGGAGGCGATGATGCCCATGGGGCTGCGCGCCAGGAAGGCGCTGTGCAGGAGCACGAGCAGCGCGCCCACGATGCCGGTGAAGACGTGGAACGACATCCAGGCGCGCAGGCTCCCCATCCACTTCCAGTGCACGTAGCCGCGCCGCAGGAGGTAGCCCAGGTTCAGGATGATGAGGGCGTAGCCCGCGATGCCGAAGGGCAGGCCCAGCAGGCCCGAGGAGCGCAGGGCGCTGTGCGCTTCGTGGAGCGGACGCTCCGGGACGGGCAAGGCGTAATAGGTCCGCCCTTTCCAGGCCACGGCCGCCAGCGCGGCCGAGCAGACGACGCCCAGGATCAGGTACACGCGAGACGGCAGATGGCGCCCGGGCACGCTCACACGCGCGCCGCCTTGACGGGCGCGACGCCGAAGCGCACGCCGATCTTCTGCAGGAGCGGGAAGGGCGGATCGCCGCCGACGAAGACGAAGACCCAGTCGTTGGGCAGGAGCGTCTCGCCCCCGCCCGGGCCGGCCAGGGTCACGGCGCCCGGGGCGACGGCGCGAACCTCCGTCGACAGCATCACGCGCAGCCGGCCCGCTTCGACGGCGGCGCGCAGGCGCTCCTCGTTGCGGCTCTTGAGGCGGAAGAACTCGGGCTTGCGATAGGACAGCGAGACCTGATTGCCGGCCTGCGCGGCCAGGCCCAGGGCCGCCTCCACCGCGCTGTCGCCGCCGCCCACGACCAGTATGCGCTGGCCCTTCAAGGTGGCGGCGTCCTCGAGCTCGTAGAGGACGCGCTCGGACTCCTCGCCCGGCACGCCCAGCTTGCGCGGCGAGCCTCGCCGCCCGAGGGCCAGGACCACGAAGCGGGCGCGGATGGTCCCGAGCGTGGTCTCGACCTCGAGGAAGCCGTCGCGGCGCGTCACGCCCGTCAGCCCGGCGCCGGTCCGGCAGCGGATGCCGTGCTTGGCGATGACCTCCGACCACATCTTCAGGAGCGTCTCCTTCTCGTACTCCGCCTCCTTGAGGCGTCCCTGGAGCGGTATGTCGACGGCCTGGACCAGGGTCAGCTTGCGGCGCGGATACTTGCGCACGGTCCCGCCGACGTCCTCGAGGCTGACGAGCGCGTAGTCGAGCTTGAGCTCGACCGCGCGAAAGACCGAGGCCAGCCCCGCGGGGCCCGAGCCGACCACGAGGAGGTCGAGCACGCCCGGCGGATTGGCCGCCGGCTCCGAACGCAGGCGGCGGGCGATGTCGTCGACGGCGCGGCGGCCCTGCTCCACGGCGTTGCGGACCAAGGCGATGCCGCCGAGCTCCCCGGCGATGTAGAGGCCGGGGATGTTCGTCTCGAGCGCGGGAGAAAGGACGGGAATGTCCGGGCGCTGGGAGACGTCGCCGAGGCCGACCGTGATCGCGCTGACCGGGCAGGCCTCCGCGCACTTGCCGTGCCCCACGCACCGGGCGCCGTGGATGATGCACGCCACGCCGGCGACCAGGCCGATGACGCCGTCCTCGGGGCAGGCCGCGATGCAGCTGCCGCACCCCAGGCAGAGGTCCTCGCGGATCTGCGGATATTGGGCGAGCGCCTTGTCCTTGCCACGCGCCTTGGCGTCCTTCTGGAGGGCGCGGTTCTCGCGGTCGCTGTCGCGCGCCAGGCGGCGCTGCCAGAGACCGACGATGAGGAACGTGACGGCGAGCCCGGCGACGGCGCCGAGAGTGAGCGTATCCATCGTCCGTTATTTATACATCTTGGCGGGGCCTCCCGCTATTGGCCGGGCGCGGAAGGAGGAAGCGGGGCGGGGCAGGCCGGGCCGAAGCAGCGCCCGATCGCCGCGGCGAGGTCCTCGACGCGGACGGGCTTGGCGACGCAGTCGTCCATGCCGGCGGCCACGCACCGCCCGAGGTCTCCCTCGAGCGCGTCGCCGCTCATGGCGATGATCGCCAGCTTGCGGCCCGCCGCGGCCGGGCGCGCGCGGATGACGGCAGTCGCCTCGAAGCCGTCCATCTCCGGCATCCGGCAGTCCATCAGCACCAGGTCATAATGGATCGACGCGACCGCCGCCGCCGCCTCGCGTCCGTCGGCCACGGCGTCGGCTTTGCAACCCAAGGACCGCAGCTGGTGAATGAGCACCTTCTGGTCGACGGCGTTGTCCTCCGCGACGAGGATGCGCAGCGCCTTCCAGGAGGCGAGAGGGGCGACGCCCGGCGCCTTGGCGGCGGTCGAACTGCCGGAGGCATGAGCGCCGAGCACGCCGGAGATGGCGCCATGGAGGGACGATTTGCGCGCCGGCTTGGCCAGCGCGCCGTCGAAGCCCTCGCTCGCCGGCTCCTCGCCGCCGGAGAAAGCCGGCATGGCGCCGAGCAGGATCATCCGCACGGCCACCAGCGCCGCGTCGCTCTTGATCTCGCGCGCCAGCTGCGCGCCGTCCATGTCGGGAAGCTGGGCGTCGATGAGGGCCAAGGTGAACGGGTCCCCCTCCGCCTCGGCGGCCCGCAGCGCGGCTTGAGCGGAAGCCCCGTCGCCGACCGCGTGGGTGCGCATCCGCCAGGAGGCGGCCTGCTGCGCCGTGATCCGGCGGCACGTCTCGTTGTCGTCGACGACGAGCACGCGCATCCCCGCCAAATCCGCCGCGTCCGCCGGCGGCGCGGCGGTCCCCTTCGCCAAAGCCGTCTCGAACCAGAAGGTCGAGCCCTGGCCCGGGGCGCTCACTATCCCGACGGCGCCCTTCATCATTTCGACGAGCTTCTTGGAGATGGCCAGACCGAGCCCGGCGCCGCCGTGATCGCGGCCGGCGGCGCCGGCCTGCGTGAAGGGGCTGAACAGCTTGGCCTGCGCCGCCTGGTCGAGGCCGATGCCGGTGTCCTTGACCTCGAAGCGCAGGCGGATCGAGCCCCCCTCGTCGGCCAGCCTGCGCACGCCGATGACGACCTCTCCGCTCTCCGTGCATTTGATCGCGTTGCCGACGAAGCTGCTGATGATCTGCCTGAGGCGGCCCGCGTCGCCGCGCAGGCGCGGCGGAACGGCGTCGTCGACGAACGCCGCGATCTCGAGGCCCTTGGCCTGCGCCCGCGCCGCGAACAGCATGGCGACGTCCTCGACGATGAGGCACGGGTCGAAGTCGAGCTCCTCGAGCGGCATGCCGCCGGCTTCGATCTTCGAGAAATCCAGGATGTCGCCGATGACCGCCAGCAGCGATTCCCCGGCGCCGCGAATCGTCTCGGCGGACTCCCGCTGCTGAGGGGTCAGGCTCGTGTCGAGGAGCAGCCCGGCCATGCCGACGACCGAGTTCATCGGGGCGCGGATCTCGCGGCTCATGTTCGAGAGGAACTGCGCCTTGGCCTTGGCCAGATCAAGCTCGCAATCCCGGGCCTTGCGGCCCGCATGGTCGGCGGCGCTGATCGCGGCCTGCGCGGCGTTGTCGAGCGCGGCCTGCAGCCGCGAGCCGGCCTCGGCGGCGCGCGCCTCCGAGAGCTTGCGCTCGGTGATGTCGTGGCTGATCGCGACGTACTGGAACGGCTTTCCGTCCTCGCTCAGGCACGGGTTGATGGTCGTGTCGACCCAGTAAACGAGGCCGCTGCTCGACTGGTTGCATATCTCGCCCCGCCAGATTCGTCCGGCGCCGATGGTCTCCCACATCTGCTTGAAGAAGGCGCCGGGATGCACCCCGGATTTGACGATGTTGTGCGTCTTGCCGACGAGCAGCTCGCGCGTGTAGCCCGAGATGCGGGTGAAGAGGTCGTTGACGGAGGTGATGCGGCCGGCCGCGTCGGTCGTGACCACGATCGCGGACGCGTCCAGAGCGGTTTTGAGGTCGAGCATCTCCTTCGTCGATTTCTCCAGGGCCCGGTCGGCGCGGTGCCGGCGGAGAAACTCCCCCAGCTGGCTTCCGATGGAGACGAGCAAGGCCAGAAGCTCGGCATCGGGCTCCGCGGCGGCCGAGTCGAAGAATTCGAGGACTCCCTCGACCCTGCCGTCGAGAATCACCGGGAAGGCGAGGCCCATTTTAACGCCGTCTCCCGCGGCGGCCTCGGCGCGCGAGAAACCGGGATTGGCGGTCAGGTCGGATATCCAGAACGGCTTCGCGTCGCGCCAAGCCCCGCCCGGAAGGCCGGCGCCGCTCTTGACCCGAATCTCGCGGGACTGGCGCGTGAAGGGCGTGCTCTTGCCTCCGGCGGTCCAAAAATCGGCGCAATAAAGCTCCTCGTTCGCGTGATCGACCTCCCAGGCGCCTCCAGCGGCCCAGCCCATCGCCGAGCCGATGCCGCGAAGGACGCCCTCGAGCCCCGCGCGCCAGGTCGTCGCGTCGGCCAGCGCCTTGGTCGCCGCGAGCTGGGCCGTCAACCGTTTTTCCGATCGCGCCTGGGCGTCGACGCCGCGGCAAACGACGCGCGCGGACGCCGCGCGGCCGTTCTCGAAATGAACGGAGGCCCGCCCGCGCGCGAGGACCCGCGCCCCGGATTTCGACAGGAACACCGGGTCGACGACGCCGCAGTCCTCGCCCTTCATCGCGCGCGACAGCGTCGCGGCGAATCGCTCCCGGGATTCCGGCGCGATCAGGTCGAAAACGCTCGTCCCGGCGGCGTCCGCGACCTCGCGGCCCAGGGTCTTGAGCAGCGCCTGGTTGGCGTAAAGGAGCCGGCCCTCGGCGTCGACGCCGAGAACCAGGTCCGTCGTCTCTTCGAGAAGCGTCCGGTATTTCGACGCCTGCTCCCGGACGGCCGACAGCGCGGCCTCCAAAGTCGCCCCCTCGAGCTCGTTGGAGACCAGCGCGCCCAGATCGCGCAGAAGCTGGATCCGGCGCGCGTCGAGGGTGCGCGGTATGCGGTCAATGACGCACAGCGTGCCCATCGCCTCTCCGCTCGACAGACGCAGGGGGACGCCGGCGTAGAAGCGGATGTTGGGCCCGGAGGCGACCAGGGGGTTGTCGGCGAAGCGCGGGTCCTTCGACGCGTCGGGGATGATGAACGGCTCCGTGCCGAGTATCGCGTGGCCGCAGAAGGAAATGTCTCGCGCGGTCTCGGTCGCGTCGAGGCCCTGGCGCGACTTGAACCACTGGCGCTCGGCGTCGATGAGGCTGACCAGAGCCGTGGGCACCCCCAGGAGGTTTTGGGCCAGGCGCGTCAGGCGGTCGAAGCGCTCCTCGGGAGCGGTGTCGAGGATCTTGAGCCGCCTCAGCGCCTCGAGGCGCTTGGCTTCGTCGGGAGGATTCTTCGGTTTTTCCATGAAAGCTTTGTTTTGCGGCGCCTGCCCTGCAGTATGGCTCCCGCGCGGAATAATTGCAACACTTTGACGGAAGGATTCCGGCGATTTAGCGTCTAATAGGAACGGATGATCTACAAACTCTTTCGCGCCGCCGAATGGGCCGCGGCGCGGGCCGAATGCCGCTTTACGGGATCTCCCGCGGATCTCAAGGACGGCTTCATCCACTTCTCGACTGCCGCGCAGGCCGCCGAGACCGCCGCCAAGCATTTCGCCGGCGAGAGGCGCCTCGTGCTCGCGGAGATCGACCCGGACCGGCTCGCGTCCCCCCTCAAATGGGAGCCGTCGCGCGGCGGAGCGCTGTTCCCCCACCTCTACGGCGCCTTGCCCCTCGGCGCCGTCGTCCGCACCTGGGTTCTCGCCCTCGGGCCCGACGGGCGTCATGCGTTCCCGCCCGGCCTGCGCTGAGACCGGCGTTCACTTTTCGTTTCCTTCGGCTTTACACTATGTTTCGTGGACTATTTCCGGATGCGGACGTAAGCTATCCGCATGACCGACACCGAAACCCCGCGGACCGGCGTGGAGCTCCAGGCGATCGCCGGAGCCTTGATGATGAGCGCCGGCGCCGTGCCGAAGTGGCTCCGCGAAGAAATGGCCCCCGTTCCCGTTCGCCTTCGGCGCATGCCCGGCGATCCCGACGCCTACCGCCGGCACATGTCCGTCGCCTTGTCGGTCGGCGGGCTCCTCGCGGCCTTCCTGTGCTGCGTCGACCTGATCGGGGAGGTCCGGTTCGCCCCCGCAAAGATCGCGGCGCGCGCGGCGGCGGCCGACCCGGACGCGCTCGAGGCGATCGCTTTGGTCCAGGACTGGCGGCCGGCCGGCGACGAGAAGCCGGTGCTTCAGCGCCTCGCCGGGGCCGTCCGCAATCCCGCCTATCCCCGGGCCTGGAGCGCCGAGAAGACGGAGGACGACTCCTATCTCGTGATCTTCCGCGAGCCCGCCGGCTTCCCGGCCTACGCCTTCGAGGTGAACCTCGAATCGGAAGCGGTCCAGGCGACGCCCGAGGCCGTGGAACGCCTGACGATGCTGCGCATGGCCGAGGCGACGGCGCGGGAAGCTCTCGCGGCGCGCGTGCGCGAGGCGGCGGAGTCGCCGGCCGGCCTCGTGGCGCGCGCGCATTAAGACCAGAGCAGCGGCAGCTCCGGCGGCTTGACGGCCTGGGGCCGGCGCTTGGGCGCAGGCGGCGGGACCAGGCCGTCGAGCACTTCCCAGGCGGCCCGCTCCAGCAGCTCCAGATACTTCTTCGCGTCGTACTCGAGGCCGTGCTCCATCAGCGCCAGCGGCTTCGAGCGCCACTCCTTGACCGCGTCGGACGCGGCGGTGATGACGTAGCGGACGGTCTCCCCGGCGTGGAGCGTCACGCCCGTCGCGGCCAGCTGCTTGGCGGCCAAAGACGAGACGGTGTCGTGGACGTACTCCCCGGGCTCGCGGGACAGATGGAAGGTGATCGCGAGCTCCTCGGCCGTGACGCGCCCCTCGCGCAGGCGCAGGCGATAGTCCGACACGATGTCGAGCAGCGCGGGGACGAGCGCCTTCAGGTCGCCGCCGGGCTCGACGCGCGCCAGGCGTTCCAGCAGCTCCCGCTGCATCGCCTTCAGCAGGGACGGCGTGTCGCGCCGCCGCAGGGCGATGCCGCGGATCTTGAGCTCGCCGTTCGTGAAGGCCCCGAAGTAGCGCCCCGGCACGCCCGAGAGCGCGTCCTCCTTCGACGGGCAGTAGCGGATCCACTCGTAGACGCCCTCGAGCGCGAGCGGGCACTCGGCCTCCCTCTCGATGAGCAGGCGCAGCTCCTCGAGGTCGGCGCCGGGGCGCAGCTCGATCCAGATCGCGTCCACGAGCGCGTGGAGCAGGCGGTAGCCGCGGCTTTCGACGGAGTCCTTCGCGCGCAGCAGGACCTCGCGCCCCCAGGCGGTCACGCACTCGTGCGCCTCGATCTTGCCGAAGCGCGCGTTCTTGAAGCCGAGATAGCCGAAGCAGGTGACGAGGCACCACTTGTGCGCCGCCGCGCGCCGCTTGTACGAGGCGGCGTCCGGGCCGCCCGCCTTGGCGAGCGCCTTGTACCGCGCGCGCTTGAGCAGGATCGGCTCCAGCACCGACGGGACGAGGCCGCGTCTCTTCGTGCAGAGGTGGTGGCCGACCTCGGGAACGGCGTTCTCCGGGCAGCAGGGGCAGTTCACGGTCTCCGGGGAGATGTTGCGCCGCACCATCATCTCGGGATACATCGAGGTGAAGTCGTACTCGGCCACGTTCCGGTGCCAGCCGACGTCGGGCTCGTAGACCAGGCCGCCCTTGTCGGCGGCGAGCAGCTCGGTCGCGGGCCGGAAGTCCTCGGCCTGCTGCTTCTCCATCGGGATGAGCACGCCGTGCGTACTCGCCCAGGCCATCTGCATCGAGCTCAAGCTCGTGCCGATCGTGCACCTGGCGGCGCGCTGGACGGGTATTTTGGCGATGCGCGCGATCTCGAACAGGCCGTCCGTATCGGTCTCCCGGAGCATGAAGCTGTTCTTCCCATCGAGGTGCCAGCGCCCGAAGAAATAGCGCGCGCCGCCTTGATAGACCGCGCGGCCGTAGGTGAAGAAGGAGCGGTCTTTTTTACCCTCCACGCCGCGGCCCTGATCGCGCGAGAAGCCGAGAGGTATCCGGTGCTCGTTTGACAGGCGCTCGAGCTCGGGCATGAGGACGCTGTCGCCCCAGTCGCTCGTGACGACGTCGGGATCGAAGACGCGCAGGCGTCGCGCGAGCGTCTCGAGCTGGTCGCGCGCGCCGCCCTCGAGCTCCGAGGTCCGGCCGTCCATCGTCAGGGAAAGGCGGCCGAAGGCCGCGTGGTTGGGATCGACGCGGCCGGCGATGTCGGAACCGGACAGGGAAAGATGAAGAAAGCGCAGAGACGGGATTTCGTAGTCGACCGACCACGGATCGTCCAGCAGCTCGAAGGAAGACAGGATGCCGCCGTCGAGCCTGAAGCGGCACAGAGCTAAAGGGAAGTGTCCTCGGTCGTAGTGGTAGGCTTGGACCAAGTGCATGTCCGCATCATACAGCGCGAACTCCATGGCGACCAGGCGCTTGACCAGCCGGTCGCGCTCGAGGACCGGCACGCGAATCTCGAGAACACGCAGCGTCGCATCGCTGAACAGCTCTTTTTTATCCACCCACGCGGTTTCGACCGGATACGGCAGCCCGGCGAGGATGTCGCTAATTCGCTTTAATGCGCGCGCGTCGCCGCCGGCGTGGAAGGCCGGGCGCCAGCAATCGAGCACGGATCTTCGCCCGCCGCCGCGCTCGATGATCCAGACGCGCATGCCCTCGGGCTCGGGATATGCGTCAAAGAGCCACCCTTCCGTCGTTTTCCGCGGCATCGTCGCTCCGTTTCTTCTTCTCGAGCTCGAGGATCTGCCGCTCCATGGCGACGAGCATCGCCATCAGCGCGGCCTCGAACGGCATCGGCCGGCTCGCCATCGAGGCGGGCGCGGCGTGGTAGCGCGCGAAGCGCCACAGCGCGTCGAAGGCTTCCTGATCGTCTTTCCGGAGCGCCCGCCTAAAGAGCTTCCAGGCGCGCTCCTCCGCCTGGAGCGTCATCACGATCGTCGGCAAAGTTCGGCCCATAAAACCTCATCACGCCGCGCGCATGGCGGCTCCATTCTTCTTCCCAGCCGACGCGTCCTTGAGGAGCGGGGCGATCCGCCGTGAGGACGAGCCACGCGGCGGGCAAAGACATCATTCCCTCGAGCACCCGCGTCAGAACGCGGCGCGCGGCCCCGGCGGGGACGTCCGGATCGTAGAACAGCGGCATCGGGTCGGCGATCACGACCGGCTCCCCGCGCCAGCGCTCCGGGACCTTCACCTTGACCATCGTCTCGAGCTGGTACAGGTTGAAGGGCCTAGCCAAGTCCACGCGCGCGAGTGCTGCGCGCGCGTCGGCGCCGAGGCCGCGGGCGGCATAGCCCGCGCCGTACGCGTTGAAGGAGTTGCCCGCGTCGAGCCACAGCACGCGCGCGCCGCCGAGCAGGGCCGGGCACAGCGCCGTGAGAAAGCGCCCGGACAGGTCGCCGGGGCCCGACACGACGTACCGGCCGGGCGCCAGGCGCCCGTCGAGAAGCGACGGCCCGAAGGCCTGAGGAAGCATCACCCTATCAGTATAGTCGAACACTTGTTCGATATCAAGACCCAGAGAAAAAGGAGCGTCAGGCCTACACATTCGTTGAAATCTCCGCGGAAAGAATTCGACGAATTGTTAGGCCTGACACCATCAACTTGACTTCACCGGCGCGTCAGGCGGCGGTCTTCGCGGCGCGGCGCTTTCGACGACAGCTTGCGCGTGATGGAGGTTCCCGCCGCGACGCCCGCGATCACCGTGGCGATGAACAGGGCGAGCGCGATGAAGGCGAGCCCCTTCGCGATGCCCGCGGCCGCGCCCGCCGCCCCGCCAAGATCCAACGCGCCCGCGGCGATCGCCACGAGCAGGAACGCCTGCGACCATCTCAGCATAACGCCTCCTTGCCGCTCTCAGTGTAGCCCGGAACAGCGCCGGGCGCCGTCGCCGAAGGGTAACGGTCTCGTAGCAAAGGCGCGCGACTTTCGCTAATATCAGGCAAGCCTCAAAACAGGAGACCCCCCATGCCCAAAGCCCAAGCCCGTCACATCCTCGTGCCTTCCGAGGCGGAGTGCGCCAAGCTCAAGAAGGAGATCGAAGCCGGCGCGAAATTCGCCGACATCGCGAAGAAGCACTCGAAGTGCCCGTCAGGCCGCGAGGGCGGGAACCTCGGCGAGTTCGGCCCCGGCCAGATGGTGCCCGAGTTCGACACGGTCGTCTTCAGCGCCCCGGTCGGCAAGGTGCAGGGGCCGGTGAAGACCCAGTTCGGCTATCACCTGATCGAAGTCACCAAGCGCGCCTGACAAAATAAGTTCATCGCGCGTCCATGGACCGCCCTCCCGGGGTCCGGCTACAGTCTACCTGGAGCCGGCCCCGGGAGGTTTCATGATCCGACGCGATTTCCAAGCGATGTCCGCCGCGGGCCTTCTCGCGCTGCTCGCCTGCGCCTGCGTGCAGTCGAAGCTCCCGCGAACATCCGGCGCCGGCCGGGTCGACGCCGCGGCCCGGGCCTCCGCCCCCACGCCGGAAGAGACGATCCTGCTCTGGCCCGCGCCCGCCCAGCGCCTCGCCGGCGCGATGCTCGAAAAGTACGGCCCGCCGACCCGCTTCGACGGCGACGCCCTGATCTGGCTCCACAACGGGCCGTGGGAAAAGACCGTCGCGTACCGCGACCATCTCAAGCAGGTCATCGGCTACCGCGTCCCGAACGACAAGATCGAGCCGCTCCTGAGCTTCGATCCGCGCGTCGAGGCCGATCAGAACACGAACGAGCTGTCCGCGCGCTCGGGCAGCGAGCGCGTCAATTTCCTGCTGCTGAACCTCGCCGACGACATCGTCACGGAGAAGCGCACCGCCGCGGAGGCGCGCGCGTTCTACGCGATGACGCTCCGGCTCGAGGCGGCCGGCAAGTCCTCCTCCTACCTCGAGGCCTTTCTGTTCGAGCCCCCGAACGAGAAGACCGTCACCCCGTAGGCGTCAGGCGAGATGGGCGTCCATCGTGATCTTTGCCGCCGCCCCGAGCAGGCGGGAGATCGGGCAGCCGGCCTTCGCCTTCTCCGCCGCCGACAAGAACGCGTCCGCCGAGGCGCCCGGAACCGTCGCCGTCACCGTGAGGTGGATCGCCGTGACCGTAAATCCCGCCTCGAGCTTCTCGAGGGTGACCGCGGCCTGCGTGGAGATGCGCTCCGCCGTGAGCGAGGCCTCGCCGAGCTTGCCGGACAGCGCCATCGTGAAGCAGCCCGCGTGCGCGGCCGCGATGAGCTCCTCGGGGTTCGTGCCTTTCTCGTCGCCGAAGCGCGTCGTGAACCCGTAGCGCGTGTTGACGAGC
>JAQTNG010000091.1 GCA_028714015.1 Elusimicrobiota bacterium
CTCGAAGGGGAAGCCGAGGAGCTTGAGGACGATGAAGAGGCCGCCGACGCCGATCAGGGACATCGCGCAGACGAACAGGCCGGCGACCGCGCCGCCGCGAAGCGCGATGCGCAGCGCGTCGGTGAGGGAGGTGCGCGCCGCCGCGGCCGTGCGGATGTTGGTGCGGATGGAGACCCACATGCCGATGTAGCCGGCGATGAGCGAGCAGGTCGCGCCCGCGATGAACGAGGCCGTCGTGCACAGCGCGAGGGCCATAGGCATCGCCGGATCGTGCTCGTTGTGCTTGCGCACGAACGCGTAGAGGACGAAGATCACGACGGCGAGCACGCCGGAGAGCGTGATGATCGTGTAGTTCTGGCGGCGGAGGTAGGCCTCGGCGCCGGCCTTGATGGCGTCGGAGATCTTGCGCATCTCGTCGGTGCCGGTGTCCTTGGCCATGACCCAGTTGATGAGCCAGAAAGCGGTAGCGAGCGCGATCAAGGAAATTCCCATCACGAGCACGAACGGGAATTTCATGCTTTGAATAAAGTCCATTCAAGTCCTCCGCGGATTGGTAATACGTCCAGTGTTATTGGACGCCATGTTTTAGCGAATTTGGGGATTATACGGAAGTCGGGCTCGATGGTCAAGAGACAGAGACAAATCCGTCAAGACATCGGCTTCTTTTCGGCGTAGCGCTCCCGGAACTCGGCGCGGGCGTCCAAAAAGCGTCCCGCCCGGATCGCCGCGCGGATGGCGACCGTGGTCTGCTCCATGAAGTGGAGGTTGTGGTAGGAAAGCAGGCGGTAGGCGGCGAGCTCCTTGCAGCGCAGCAGGTGCCCGAGATAGGCCTTCGTGTAGCGGGCGCACACGAAGCAGGAGCATTCGGGATCCAGAGGCGTGAAGTCGCGGCGGAAGCGGGAGTTCGTCACGTTGAACTTGCCGCCGGAGGCCATCACGTGGCCCGTGCGCGCGACGCGCGTGGGATAGACGCAGTCCATCATGTCCACGCCGCAGGCGATGGAGTCCCACAGGTCGAGCGGCGTGCCCACGCCCATCAGGTAGCGCGGCCGCTCCGGGCGCAGCAGCGCCGTCGTCTCCGTCAGCATGCGCCAGGTCGTCTCCTTGTCCTCGCCGACCATGAACCCGCCGATCGAGATGCCGTCGGCGGGCGACGCGTTGTGGTGCTCGGCCGAACGCCTGCGCAAGGCGGGATGAAGGCCGCCCTGGAAGAGGGGAAAGAACAGGCACTTCGAGCCGGCGGCGCGCGCGGCGGCGACGGCGGGCACCGAGCGGTCGTGCCACTTCAGCGTGCGCTCGAGCGCCTGGGCGGCCTCGGCCTCGGAGCACGGATACGGCGGGCACTCGTCGAGCGTGGTCCAGGCGTCGGAGCCGAGGGCGGCCTGCACGCCGATCACCGACTCGGGCGTGAGCCGGTGCTTGGATCCGTCGAGGTGCGAGCGGAAGGTGACGCCCTCGTCGTCGATCTCGCGCAGATCGGAGAGGCTCAGGACCTGGAAGCCGCCGGAGTCGGTCAGGATGAAGCCGTCGTAGTCCATGAACTTGTGCAGGCCGCCCGCGGCCTTCACGGCCTCGGTTCCGGGGCGCAAATACAGGTGGTAGGAGTTGGCGAGGATCGCGTTCGCGCCGAGCCGGCGCAGATCGTCGGAGTCGAGAGCCTTGACGCTCGCCTGCGTGCCGACGGGCATGAACACGGGGGTCTCGACCCGCCCGTGAGGCGTGTCGAGCCAGCCCGCCCGGGCCAAGCCGTCCTTTGCTTCGATCGTGAACGTCACGGGCGTAGTCTACCTTTTACGCGGCCGAGCTCGTCAGCGGCCTGCGCGAGCAGCGGCTCGAGGGCTCCGCCGCCGCGCTCCGCGGCTTCCTCCGTGCGCCGCATGAGCTCGCGAAGGCCGCGCGCGCCGATGGAGGCGCAAGCGCCCTTCAGCGAATGGGCGGCGCGGCCGGCGGCCGCGAGATCGCCCTTCGCGAGAGCCGCCCGCACGGCGGCGAGGTTCGCGTCCGCGTCGGCCAGAAAGTCCGAGAACAGGCGCGCGCGGTCGTCGCCGGCGCCCGCGATCTCCAGAAATGATTCGAAGGACTTCTCGTCGAACGGGAGATCCCAGCGCTCGAGCGCCGCGTACAAGGCCTCGAGGGTCGCCGGCTTCGACATGAAATCGTCCATGCCGGATTCGAGGCAGCGTCGCCGGTCGCCCTCGGTCGAGTTCGCGGTGAGAGCCACGATCGGCACGCGGCGGCGTCCGGCCTCGCGGCGCCGCACTTCGACGGTGGTCGCGTAGCCGTCGAGTTCGGGCATCTGGCAGTCCATGAGGATCAGGCCGTAATCGCCGGCTCGCAGGAGCTCGAGCGCCTCCGCGCCCGACGCCGCGGCCTCGGCGCGGCAGCCGAGACGCTCGAGCTGGCGGACGAGAAGCCGGCGGTTGATCGTGTTGTCCTCGACGACGAGCACGCGCAGGCGGTCTCGAGCGGCGCCGGAGGGGGGCTGCGGCGGCCGGGGCCCCGACTCCGCGCCGCTGACGCGCTCGCACTTGATCTTCAGCCAGAAGCGCGAGCCGCGGCCGGGCTCGCTGTCGAAGCCGAACTCCCCGCCCATGAGCTCGGCGAGGCTTTTGCTGATGGCCAAGCCGAGGCCCGTGCCGCCGTAGCGGCGGGTGGTCGAGCCGTCGGCCTGGGAGAAAGGAGCGAAAAGCCGCTTGCCCTGCTCCGGCGTGATCCCGATGCCGGTGTCGCGAACCGAGAACTCGAGCTCGACGGACTTCTCGCCGAGCGCGCGGGCGCGGAGCTCGGCCGCGATCTCGCCGCTCTCCGTGAACTTCACGGCGTTCGAGAGCATGTTCAGCAGCACCTGGCGCAGGCGCGCGGGGTCTCCGACCACGCTCAAGCCGGCGGCCTCCTTCGCGTCCACGGCCAGGCGCAGATTTTTTTCGACGGCGCCCGCCGCGACCAGGGAGACCGCGTCGGAGAGGACATCCGCGGGCCGCAGAACCGCGCGCTCCATCGTCATGCGCTCCGCCTCGCTCTTGGCGAAATCGAGGAGGCTCTGGGCCGCGCGGGAGAGGATCTCGACGCTCTCCTGCTGTCCCGGATCGAGCCGGGTGCCGCGCAGAAGCCCCGCCGCGCCGACGACGGCGTTGAGGGGCGTGCGCAGCTCATGGCTCACGTTGGCCATGAATTGGCCCTTCACGCGCTCGGCCTCCATGAAAGGCGTGAGGTCGCGGAAGGTCAAGGTTCGCCCGATCGCCGCGCCCTCCAGCCGGTAGGGACGGGAAATGCGCTCGTAGACGCGGCCGTCCTTGAGCCGCAGGACGTCGCGCTGCTCGTCGATTTCGAAGTTCTCGTAGCTCAGCGTGCTCCGCCTGAGGAAGGCGGCGGGGTCGGCCAGGAGCGGCGTGACGAGCTCGACGATCCGCCGGTTGTCCGAGGCGCGCACGACCTCCTCGGGCAGGCCCCACATCTCGAGAAAGCGCCGGTTGAAGGTCACGATCTTCATGTCCGTCCCCACGACCAGGATGCCGTCGGCGCTCGCCTCGAGGGTCGCGCGCGCGATCGACAGGGCCTCCTCCAGGCGGTCGCGCGAGACGACCGTCCGGGAGAGGGCCGCGCTCATGTTGTTGAAGGCCCCCGCGAGCTCGCCGAGCTCGTCGGCCGAGCCGGAGGGCACCGAGGCCGAGTAATCGCCGCCGGCGACCTTCACCGTGGCGTCGGAGATGGCGCGCAGGCGGCGCAGGAGAAGCCGGAGCAGCGCCAGCGCGCCTCCGAGGACCACGGCGCAGAAAAACAAGACGAGCCAGACGACCTGCGTCCCGGCCCGGCGCGCCGATTCCAGAGTCACGTCGAGCGGCAGAGACAGCAGCAGCGTGCCCACGCGCGTCCGGTCCTTGCCGGAGAGCAGGAACTCATCCTCGGGCCGCCATACGGGCAGGCCGAAAAATAGGCGCCGGCGGCCCTCTTCGACGACCTCCTCCACGACCGGCACGGACGCGGCGAGCGCCCGCCGCGCCGGAGGATCGTCGCGCCGGCGGCCCTTCTCGAGCACGTTCGTGTGCGCGAGCACGCGCCCTTCCGGGGAGACGACCGCCGCGTAGGCCGCGCCCGAGAAGGCCTGGACCGCCTGCACGCGGGGGAGGAGGATGTCCTCGCGTCCCGTGGCGGCGGCGGCCGCGATGCGCAGCGCCGCGTCCTCCGCCTGGGGCAGGACCCGGCGCGCGGCCTCGCGCGTCATGATCGACACCGTCGCGCGCCGGGAGACCGTCGCGACCAGGGCCCCGATGACGATCGCCACCGGAAGCCCGACGACGAGAACCTTCTGCTGCAGCCTCAAGGCAGAACCTTGTCGGCGGACTCGAACTTGGGGCCGAGCCCGACCGCGCGCGCCGTCGCGGCGTTGACCGTCACGCTCACGCGCCCGGCCCGCACGATTTCGGGCTCGGCGCGGCCGGCGAGGCGCGCGCGAAGGGACGCGGCCGCGGCGCGGCCCATGTCGCGGAAGGTCACCGCGATCGTGGCGGTGGCGCCGCGCTCGGCCAAGCCCTCGGTCGGGGCGACGAACGGGAGCCTTTCGGCCGCGGCGTACTCGCGCAGGACGGCGAAGCTCTCCGCGGTGACGAGCGCCGGGTCGGGCATGAGCCACAAAGCGTCGACCTTGCCGTTGAGCTCGCGGAGGCGCTCGGGCAGCCGCGACGGGGGAGAGACCTGCTCCGAAAGGACGACGACGCCTCGGTCCTCGCCGGCCTTCACGAGCGACTCGACGTCGTCGCGGGACGACTCGGAGGACCAGAAAACGCGCAGGACCTTGAGGCTCGGGATGAGCGGGAGCAGGCGCGCGAGGAGCACCTCGGGATCGGGCTGCAGCGAGACGTGGGTCATCGCGTCGGCCGCGTCGCCCGCGACGGTGGGAGAGAGGCAGGAGACGACGACGGCCCCCTCGGGCCACCGGCGCGCGGCCGCCTTGCTGCCGATGGCCACGAAGCTCCAGGCCCCCGCCGGCAGGGGGGCGCCCGGGGCGACGACCGTCACGCTCGAGCCCCACGCCTCCGTGAAGCCCTCCAGCGCCTGGCGGTAATGCTCCGAATCGGAGGATAAAACCGCCGCCGGCCCTTCGGCTCCGGCCGGCACGGCGCCGGCCAGGGCGAGAGAGAACGCGAGGGGGAGGAGCGCCCGGCGGCGGAAGAAGGCCTCCCTCATAAGCCGAACCTCTTGGTCACGCCGCCCTCGAAACGCCGCGGCGAGGCCGTTCCATCGGCATACTCGATCCGGTACGGCTGAAGAAGGTCCTGGCCGGCGAGGAAGACTTCCCAGTCGGGCCGCGGCGTCCAGGCGACGCGCGCGTCGAGGCGCAACGAGCGCGGAACGCGGGCGGTCAGGCCGCGGCTGGCGGAGCTGATGGAGTAGGCGTCCTTATAGCCGACGACCGCGGCGGCCGCGAATCCGCGGCCCAGCGCCGCGCGCCCGCCGAGGTTCGCCTTATGCACCGGCGTGTCGTGCGAGGGATTGTTGCCTAAGGCGTCCACGGCCTTCCAGTCCGTGATGCGCTCGTAGGTGTAGTTCACGAAAGCCGTCCGGCCGGGGCCGAAGGCGTGCTCGAGGGAGACCTCCGCGCCGCGGGCGATCGCCTCGTTGCGGTTGTCGGTCGTGATGACGCTCACCGGCCCCGGGTCCACGCGCGAAACGGAGTAGAAAGTCCGGTCCTCCACCCGCATGTAATACAGGGCCGCGCCGGTCTTGAGGGCGCCGTCGAGCAGGCGGCCGCTCCAGCCGGCCTCCCAGGACATGAGCTCCTGCGGGTCCAGAGCCGGGTTGCCGACGAACCTCTGGCCCGCGGCCAGCCGATAGTCGCCGCGGGCGCCGAAGAGAGTCGGGATCGTCGGCGCGCGCGAGAAGGACAGCCGGAAGACCTGGGACTCGACGGGCTCGTAGAGGGCCGCCGCCTGCCAGGCCGGCTCGGTGCCCCCGGTGTCCGAATGCTCGAGCGAAACGCCGGCCACCAGGGTCAGGGGCTCGGCCACGCGCGCGGACTGATGGGCGAAGGCGCGCACGAGGCGGTTGCGCTGGCGGGGATCGCCGGCGAAGGCCTGGTCCGACTGGACCCCCGAGAAGCGCGCGCTCATGCCCCAGGTGGTCTTGGCCTCGCCGTCGAGCCAGGAGAACCGGTGCAGGGCCTCGGCGTCGTATTGATACTGGCGGATGTCCACGTCTCCGAGGAAAAGAGGATCGAGGTCGATGGCCCCGTCGAAACGGGAGAGCGTCGCCTCGATCGCGCCGCCCGCGTCGAAGGAACGGGTGAGGCGGAACATCTCGAAGTCCTGAGCATGGCGCGCGCGCGGATCGCGCCCGGACGCGGGTATTCCCGCGTTCATCCAGACCCCGCCGCCCAGCGCTTCGAGCTTCACGGCGTCCGTCGGCCGCCACTCGCCCCGCAGGTTGAGCTTGTTGGACTGGAGGAAATCGTCGGCCTCCCCGGTTCCGGAGGCGTTCGGGCGCCCGTCGAGGTTGCGGACCTCGTGGCTCAGGCGCAGGCCGCCTCTTGAGCCGCCCGCCTCCGCGGAGGTCGCGGCCGCGCGGTCGCCCATCGAACCGGCGCGCGCGAAGACGGACGCCGCCGCGGCGCGTCCGGGAGCCTTGGTGATGATGTTGACGACGCCGAGCCCGGCGTTCGAGCCGTACAGCGCCGCGTTCGGCCCGCGGACGATCTCGATGCGCTCGATGTCCTGGATTTGGACGGGAAGGCTCTCCCAGTAAACGCCGCCGATGAAGGGGGAATAGACGGACCGTCCGTCGACGAGCACCTGCATGTCGGTGACGAACTCGCGCGTAAAGCCGCGCGCGGACACCAAGGCGCGGTTGCCGTCGACCGAGCGGCCGTCGACGACGTCCATCCCCGCGCGGTAGCGCAGGGCGTCCCAGATCTCGGTGTAGCCGTAGGCGCGGATTTCGTCGGCCGTGATGACCTCGACGGCGACGGGAGCCTGGGCCGCCGGCTCGGCGCGGCGCGAGGCGGTGTAGACCTTCGCTTCCTCCCGGAAGAATTCGAAGGCGTCGTCCCCGGCGAGGGCCGGGGACGAGAAGAGCGCGGCCATGAGCGCGCCGCACAGGATCGAAGCTCTACCCATGGGCCTCATATTATCAAGGTGGCGTCGCCGAAGGAATACAAGCGATAGCCGAGGGAGACGGCCTCGCGGTAAGCGGCCAGCAGGCGCTCGCGCCCCGCGAAGGCGCTGGCGAGCAGCAGCGGCGTCGAGCGCGGAAGGTGGAAGTTCGTGATCAAGGCGTCGATCCCGAGGAACCGGTAGCCCGGCGTGATGTACAGCGCGCTTTCGCCGCTCCCGGGGCCGAAGCCCTCCGGACGCGCCGCCAAGGTCTCGAGCGTGCGCGTCGTCGTCGTGCCGACCGAGACGACCCGGCCGCCGCGCGCCCGCGCGCCGGAGATGAGGGCGGCCTCGGAGGGCTCGAGCTCGTAGCGCTCGGCCAGCATCGTGTGCGCGGACGCGTCCTCGCTCGTGATCGGGCGGAAGGTCCCGCGCCCGACATGCAAAGTCACGTGGGCCAGGATGACGCCCGACGCCTTGAGCCTGTCCAAGAGCTCGGGGGTGAAGTGCATGCCCGCGGTAGGCGCGGCGATCGAGCCGTCGTCGCGCGCGTACACGGTCTGGTAGCGCGCCGCGTCGGCGCGCGACGGCACGCGCTTCTTGGCGATGTAAGGCGGAAGAGGGGGAAGGCCGTGCTCCGCCAGGTACGGGCGGAGATCGGCGGTCTCGAAAACGAGGCGGTACTCGCCCTCCTCGGTCAGGCCCGACACCGTCGCCGTCATGCCGCCGGGGAACTCCAGCTTCTGGCCCGCCTTGAAGCCCGAGGCGAGCGCGGTCCAGGTATCGGGCGCCAATTCGCGGACCAGCAGCAGGTCGGCCTTGCCTCCCGTCGATTTCCTGCCGAACAGCCGGCAGGGCATGACCTTGGTGCGGTTGACGACGAGGCAGTCTCCAGGCCTGAGAAAACGAGGCAGGTCGCGGAAGACCGCGTGCTCGATGCGGCCTCCTTCCCGGTCCAGGACCATCAGGCGCGCCGAGTCGCGAGGCTCGGCCGCCGACGAGGCGATGAGGGACTCCGGATACTCGAAGTCGAAGTCGGAAAGAGGGAGGCTCATTCGTCGAGCTCCGAGAGCTCCGAGCCGGGGAAATAGAAGCTCAGGATCTTCGTGTAGCTGCGGCCCTTCTCGGCCTGGCGGCGCGCGCCCCACTGGCACAGGCCGACGCCGTGGCCGGAGCCGCCCCCGAGGAATTCGACGCCCTTCTTGAGCAGGCTCACGCTCCTGATGCGGACGCTCTTCATCTCGCCGGCGCCGAGGGACCCGCGCAGCTCCGAGGCCTTCACCTCGATGGTCTCGCCTCCGCTCCTGGCGAGGAACGTGCGCACGTAGCCGGCGGCGTCCTTCGCGCCGATCCGCAGGCTTTTCAGCGGCCCGTTGAGCATGCGCCGCTCGGAGATCGCCGCGGTCAGGTCGGCCCACGCGAAATAGGCGACCCACTTCATGTGCGGGGAGGTCGCGCACCAGGGATCGACCACGCCGCGCAGCGGCCGGGGAATCTCGCCGCCGCCGCCCCACGCCGCGCCGGCGTCGGTGGTCGCCCCGCCGCAGCAGGCGTGATAGTACACGCGCAGGAGCTTGCCCTTCCAGCCGAGCACCTCGCCGCGGGTCTGGCGCACGGCGGCGCGCACGTTCTCGTTGACGGCCGTCATGCCCTTGTACACCTGCGAGCGGGTGTCGGCGGTCAGGTCGAAGCCGTCCTTGCGGAATTTGCCCAGGTTCGCGTAGGTGAAGGTGCGAGCGACGACGGCCTGCGCCTTCAGCGCCTCCAAGGGCCAGTCGGGGTCCATCTCGTGAGGGAGGACGCCCTCGAGATACTCCTCGATCGGGGCCTCCTCGACGATGGTCAGGGTCTGGCCGGGATCGAGCCGCAAAATCAACGCCCCGCGATAAAAATTCGGGCCGACGCGTATGCGCGCGCCCGCGGCGGGAATCAGACGGGTCTCCGTCTTCAGGCGCAGGTCGGCGAGGCGCAGGCCGCCTTCGCGCGGCCTCAGCGTGAGCTCGCCTTTCCACTCGAGCGGCTTGCTCTTCGCGCCGGGCTGGGAGATCGTCACCTCTCCCTCGGGCATGAGCGCGGCCGACCCGGCCTGGCGCACGATCGCGACCTGGACGGTCGAGGCTGCGGCCGACATCGCGGCCGCCAAGCAGAGAGCCGTCGCCGTGATCACAGCAGGTCGAGCGCGCGGCGCGGGGCCTTCAGGCCGAGGTGCGCATACGCCTTCGGCGTGGCCGTGCGGCCGCGCGGCGTGCGGGCCAGGAAGCCCGCCTGAATCAGGAACGGCTCGACGACGTCGGTCACCGTGTCGAGCTCCTCGCTGACCGCGATCGCCAGGTTCTCGACGCCGACCGGGCCGCCGTCGAACTTCTCGATGACCGCCTTTAACAGACGCCGGTCCATGGGATCCAGACCCTCGGCGTCCACCTCGAGCTTGGCCAGCGCGTGGCGGGCGACGTCGCCGTCGATCTTGCCGCCGCCGTCCACCTGCGCGAAGTCGCGCACGCGCCTTAATAGCCTGTTCGCTATGCGGGGGGTCCCGCGGCACCGCCGCGCGATCTCATCCGCTCCGTCCTGGTCGGTCTTGATCCCGAGCAGGCCCGCGGAACGCAAAACGATCCGGCGAAGCTCTTCCGGGCCGTAAAAACCAAGCTGGGCCACGATGCCGAACCGGTCCCGGAGGGGACCCGTCAATAGACCGGATCGCGTGGTGGCGCCCACGAGCGTGAACCTTGGAACGGCCAGTTTTAATGTCGAGGACGCGGGGCCTTTGCCCGTCGAGATGTAAAAAGTGTAGTCCTCCATCACCGGATACAAAGCCTCTTCGACCACGGCGTTCAGCCGGTGGATCTCGTCGATGAAGAAGACGTCTCCTTCGGAGATGTCCGTGAGGAGCGCGGCCAGGTCGCCGACGCGCACGAGGATCGGGCCCGACGCGGTGCGCAGGTTGACGCCCATCTCGCGGGCGAGGATGTTGGCGAGCGTCGTCTTGCCGAGGCCGGGGGGAGCGTAGAACAGGCAGTGGTCGAGAGGCTCGCCGCGCTGCTTGGCCGCCTTGATGAAGACCTTGAGGTTTTCCTTGAGCGCTTCCTGGCCGACGAACTCCTCGAGGGATTTCGGGCGCAGGGCGCGGTCCGCCGTTTCCTCGGCGGGAAGCACGGCGGGCGTCAAAAGCTCGTCGGGTTTGGCCATCGGATCAGAGCCTCTTCAGCGCCTGGCGCACGAGCTGCTCGGTCGGGACGTCCTTGCCGCCGTGCTCCTCCGCCAGGGCCTGGAGCGCGGTCCGCGCGTCGGAGAATTTATAGCCGAGGGCCTCGAGCGCGTTGAGCGCCTGGCCCCAGGAGCCTGTAGAAGGCATTGTGTCGCCGGAGGCGACGAAATGCGGGGAGCCGGCCACTCGCACCTCGTCGATCTTGCCCTTGAGCGAGTCGATGATCTTCGTCGCGGTCTTTTTCGTGAAGCCGAACACGCCGCACAGGAGCTTCTCGTCGCGATCCATCACCGCGCGGCGGAAGTCGGGCAGGGACTTGGCGGCCTTGTCGAGGAACTCGAGAGCCTTCTTGGCCCCGGTGCCGGGGATCTCGTCGCGGAACGCGCAGAACATCGCCTTCTCCGGCGCGGAGAGAAAGCCGTACAAGGTCTCGCCGCCGCCGTACATCGCGTACGAGGACACGATGAAGAGCAGGGCTTCGCCGCCGGGGGCGGGCAGGCGCGAGGCGGTCGCGGAGGTGACGTTGATCTCGTGGCCGACGCCGCCGACCTCGAGCACGAGCGACTCGAGATCCTTCGATAAAACGATCCCGCGCAGGGACGCGATCACTTGCGGGCGCCCCACGAGTCGAGCACCTTGAGCCCTTTCATGCGGCCCGCGCGCAGGTGGCACAGCGCGATCGCGGCCGCGTCGGCGACGTCGTTCGGCCGAAGCTTGTCGGCCAAGCCCAGCGCCTTCTGCACGACGGTCTGCATCTGAGCCTTCTCGGCGCGGCCCGAGCCGGTCAGAGAGAGCTTCACGGTCTTGGGATTGTATTCGGTCACGGCATGACCGGCCTGCGCGATCGCGAGCAGCGCGACGCCGCGCGCCTGGAGCGTGGCGCGCACGGTGGTAGCGATCGTCGTGAAGAACATCTCCTCGATCGCGACCGACTCGATCCGGTGGCCCGCGAGCACGACGGCGAGCTCGGCGTGGATCGCCTTCAGGCGCAGCGGCAGAGGGACGCCCGGCAAGGTACGGATGACGCCCGAGGCGACCAGGCGCGCCGCGGAGGGAGCGCCGTCGAGCACGGCCCAGCCGGTCTCGTGCAGCCCCGGGTCGATGCCTAGGATCATTATGCGGCCATCTTCTCCATCACGGCGTCGGAGATGTCGAAGTTGGCGTACACGTTCTTGACGTCGTCGAGCGCCTCGAGGAGCTCGATGAGCTTGAGCACCTGCGGCGCGTGCTTCTCGTCGACCGCGACGAGGTTGTCGGGGACCCGCGTGACCTCGGCGGTCGCGGGCGTGATCTTCTTGGCGACGAGGCCGTCCTTGACCTTGGGCAGGTC
>JAQTNG010000092.1:0-10740 GCA_028714015.1 Elusimicrobiota bacterium
CTTCCGATCTTTGTCGAAGCGCGCGACCATGCCGGCGACGGGTCCGGCCGGAAGCTCCGCCGCCTGGGCCGGGCCCTCGATGCCCTGCGCCACGCGCGCGACCTTCGCCCCGGGGAACGCGAACTTGAGCGCCGCCTCGAGCGAGCGGTTGACCGCGATGAAGGCGTTCGTGCGCGCGGCGACGAAGCGCGCCGGCATGCCGGCCTTGGGCATGCGCGCGTCGCCGCGCGTGCGCACGACGGCGCACGGACGCTTCGCGGCCAGCGCCAGGGCCGTAACGTGCGCGGAGCCGGTGTGGGCGTTGATGACGCGGGGGGCGAACGCGCCCGCCTCGCGGCGCTGAGAGCCCCACGAGAGGACCCCGACGGCGCCGGCCGGCCAGCCGCGCACCGCCAGGCCGAGGCGCCGGGCCTCGGTCAGCACCGGCGAATCGGCACGGCCCCAGAACTCGACCCGGTGGCCGTTGCGCGCCTGCAGGGCGGCGAGCGTCAGCGCGTAGTGGGCGATGCCCGAATCCCAAGGCTCGTCTTCGATATGCAGTATGTTCAAGAGCCGCTCCGCGGCTCTTGAATCCCGGCAGCGGCGACTTCGGCCTTCAATATATCCCGGCAGGCCTCGTGGACCCGGTCCACGGTCAGAAGGCGCATGCAGAGGAAGTGGCCCTCGGGGCACACGCGCGCGCCATGGAGGCCGCACGGACGGCAGGCGAGGGGCGCCTCGACGACGCGGTGTCCCGGGCCGTAGGGGAAGAAGCCGAGCTCGCGCGTGGTCGCGCCGAAGATCGCCACGACCGGCACGCCCGCCGCCGCGGCGAGGTGCATCGGGCCCGAGTCGTTGGTCACGAACAGGGACAGGCGGCCCATCAGGGCCTTGAGCTCCTCGAGATCGGTCCGGCCGACGAGATCGAGCGCGCCGCAGTCCTCGGCGATGCGGGCGCCCAGGGCCTTGTCGTCGGGGCCGCCGACGAGGACGGGGGTCAGGCCGTCGGCCTTCAGCCGGACGCACAGCTCGGCGAAGCGCTCGGGCAGCCAGCGCTTCGTGGCCCACGCCGAGCCCGGATGCACCCCCGCCAGCACGGCGCCGTCGCCCGCGGCGGAGAGCAGGCCGGCGAGCTTCGGGGTCATCTTCGGCGGCGCCACGTAGCGGGACTCGCCCGCCGAAGGCGCGGCCCCGGCGCCGAGGGGCAGCGCCAGGGAGAGGTTGCGCTCGAGGTCGTGCATGAGCCAGGAGAACGGGACGGCGTCGGTGAGCAGGAAGCTCCCCGCGCTCGAGTCGAAGCCGATGCGGCGCGGGATGCCGGCAAGCTTCGCGATCAGCGCGGAGCGCAAGGAGCGGTGCGGGATCACGGCGAGGTCGAAGGCCCTCGCCCGGAGCTCCTCGGCGACGCGCCAGGGGCCCGTCAGGCCCCCGTGGGCGCCGCGCTTGTCGTCGATCATCACCGAATCGACCCAGGGCGTGCCCCGGAAAATGGCGGCGGTCCCGGCGAGCGTCAGCACGGTCACGGTGCCGCCGGGGAGAATTTCCTTGAGGCGCCTCAGAAGCGGCAGGGTCAGGAGGCTGTCGCCGAGGAACGCGCTCTGCATGACGAGGATCTTCTTCGCCCCGCGCGTCGCTCCGGCGGCCCCGTAGTCCGCCGAGCTCAGCACGCTCGCCGCGCGCGGCACGCCCCAGGTGGCCAGCGCCTCGTGGTAGCGGTCCACGGTATGGAGCTGGAGGCCGGGGCTCGAGACGCGCAGAGCCACGAACAGGCGCCGGCCCAGGGCATGCTTGCGGTAGGTCGCCGTATTGGGCACCCGGGCCATGGTCCGGATCACGAAAGAGCGCAGGTTGCCGTGAAGGTCCAGAAGATGGGTGAACCCCCGGGCCTTGATCAGGCGCAGGGCGTCCATGATGCCGGTAAAGGGCACGACCTCATCGACTCCCGGATGGCCCTTGAGGGCGGCCGCGAACTGCGGTTTGACGAGGACCGTGACCCGGCAGCCGGGCCAATGGGCTTTCAGGCTCTTATAAACCGGCCCGGTCAAGACGACGTCGCCGAGGCTGGAAAGCCGAATAACGAGGATTTTGGGGGACAACTACGATTATATCATTTCGCCCGGCGAAGGGGTCCGGGGAGCGTGACGCGAAAAAGCGAGCCGCCCTCGGACGGGAAGCTCGCCTCGACGGTCCCCTTGTGGCGGACCATGATCTCGTGGACCAAGGACAGCCCGAGGCCGGTGCCCTTGCCCACATCCTTGGTGGTGAAGAAGGGGTCGAAGATCTTGTTGCGGATATTCCCCGCGACGCCCGTGCCCTCGTCGGCCACCTCGAAGAAAACCCGGCCGCCCTTCAGCGCGCCGGAACGGATCGTGAGCCGGCCGCCTTGGGGCATGGCGTCGACGGCGTTCGTGCACAGGTTCATGACCACCTGCTGAATCTGACCCCGGTCGCCCGCGGCGAGAAGGCCGTCCTTCAGCTCGCGCACGATCGCCACGCCTTGGACCCGCGCCTGCGACTCGATCATGGACAAAGTGCCCTCGACGGCCCGCGCCAGGTCGAACTCCTCGAACGCGCCCGCGCTCTGGCGGGAGAACGTGAGCAGGTTCTGCACGAGGTTCCGGCAGCGCAGGGCCTCCTCCTCGATGCCCCGGAGCGCCGGCGTCAGCGCATCGGAAGGGTCGAGCCGAGCCGCGGCGGCCTGCGCGAAGCCGAGGATGCTACCGAGAGGATTATTGATCTCGTGGGCGATCCCGGCCGCCAACCGCCCGAGGGCCGAGAGCTTCTCCGTCTGGCGCAGCTTCTCCTCGCGCCGGGCCAGATCGCGCATCAGCAGCATCAAGAGGGCCAAGGTCAGGCCGCCCGCCGCGCCGGTGAACAGGAAGATTTTCACCGCGATCTGACGCTCCGTGATCAGGATCTCCGAGAGGTCGAAGCCGAGCAGGAGGCCGCCCCTCGCGCCCGGCAAGGCCAGCTCCAGAACGGGCCGGCCATCCCGGACCGATTCGCCCGACAGGGGATGGGACAGCCCCTTCTTCCAAGCCTCGAACCGGTCGCCGGGAGATTTCGAAAGCGTCGAAACGCTCTCCGCGAACCGAACGACGCCGTCCTCGTCCAGAGCCGCGGCGTAGGACGCGCCGAAGCCGCCCAGGCAGCCGCGCAGATAGGCGGAGAGAAGAGCCTCATTTCCCTTCCGGATGCCGACGGCCATGGACCGGACGACGTCGGCCTCCTGCGCCCGCGCCGCGGCCTCGAGGTTGGTGATCAGCACGGAATGGACGGCGCGGCGGGAGGAGACGCTGATCAGGCGGGCGAAGAAGAGCAAAACGACGACGAACAGAATCAGGAGCTTGCGGTCGAGTCTCACGGCTCCCGGCGTGAATCCCGGATCACCGCCCGCTCCAGGATCGAGAACAGCTCCTTGAGCTCGTAGGGCTTGGCGATATAGCCGTAGGCTCCGCTCTGCATCGAAGCGGCGGCGAGCGCGTTCGTGGCGTAGGCGGTGGCCATGATGACCGGCAGGCCGGGCTGCACCAGTTTGAGCTGCTTCAGAGTGTCGACGCCGTTGATGCCGGGCATCATGATGTCGCAGACGGCGGCGTCAAAAACGTGGATCTTCGCGTGCTCGAGAGCCTGGGCGCCGCTGTCGACGGCCACGACCACATAGCCTTTGTCGCGCAAAGCGAACGCCAGCATGTTCCGCTGATTTTTGTCGTCGTCGACGACGAGGATCGACGGCGCGGTCGGCTCGGCCATTACCGGAGTATAACCCCGGGCCGCGCGGGTGTCAACCGCGGCGCGTCCAGGCGCCGAAGGGCGAGCTGCGCGCTGAGGCGGACCTCCGCGTCCTGGTCGCCCAGGGCGCGCCGCAGGTCGGCCACGACGTCCGCGGGCGCGCTCCCGACGGCGCCGAGCGCCAGCACGGCGCTCGCGCGCACGCGCCGGTCCGGGTCGGACAGCGCGCTCCTCAGCGCGGGAACGGCCGCCGCGGCCGCCGACCCGCGGCTGCCGAGTTCGTCGGCGGCCAGCGCCCGGCGGCGCGGCTCGGCCGAGGAGAGCGAGACGATCAGCTCCGGGATGGGGTCGTTCTCCGGCTTGCCCGTCCCCCGATCGCGCTCGAACCCCGCCGAGCCCCGGTCGATTTGGACCGACGGCGGCAAGTCGTGCTTAGAGGGCGCGGGAAGGCTCTCCGCCTTTCGGGCGCCGCCGTCCTGGTAGCGCCGCAGCTGCTTCTGGAGAATCGCCAGATCGAGGCTGAGGGAGGCGACAGGCTTGCGGCCCTCCCACACGGCCCAGGGGCTGTCGATGAGCTTTTTGAGGCTCGCGACCGTCGCGGGGGGGGTGGGGGAGAGAACTCCGGTTTCCTTGTAGCGCTGCAGCTGCTCCGCGAGCAGGGCCGTCTTCAGCTCGAGCGCGGTCGTCTCTTTGCGCCGCTCGTTGAGGACCGAGACGACCAAGGCCCTTATCTCGGCCGATTCGCGGCTGTCCGGGGCGTATTTTTCAAACGTCGCGGCGATGCCGCCGATGCCTACGGTCTTCAGCATGAGCTGCTCGCGTTCTTCATCCAGCTGGCGGGTGAGTTCGTCGAGTCGATTCGCGAGGGCGTCCGCGGGGAGAGAGTTCGCTCCCGCGGCCGGCGGGGCGCCGCGCGCGAACGACGCCGCGGCCAGAAGGACTGCGAGGCCGCAGGAGCGCCGATTCAGACCCAAGCCGCGCCGCATGCGCTCATTCCCGTCACGTTTTACCTGGGCCCCGGCCCTTCGAATTCGACGACCAAGTCCGTGAATTCCTTGAACGCCAGGGCCGCCCGGCGAGTTTGGCGCCTGGCTTTGAATTTCAGGGTCGGCAGAGTCACCGGCAAAGTGACGGTCAGAATGGCGTCGGCGGCCAGCCCGATCGCGCCGGCGACAGGGAGAATCATGTAGGCGAACATCGCCTTTCCATCTCCCTCGCTCCCTTCGGAGATCGACCCCGCGATTTCAAATGGAGCCATGACCACATAGCCGATGTCGAAAGCGAAGGATCGGGCGAGCAGCCCGCCCGAGCAAAGCCGGTTCTGAGCCCGAGCGGCGCCGACGCGCGCCGTGATGTAGCGGCCCCATGTGCTCACGAGGCGATTCCAATCGGAAGGGCTCACGCTTGCCGCCAGACCCCGCGCCCTAAGCGCCCAGTCGGCCGAGGGGTCGGCCTTTGACCCGGGCTCCCCGCGACCGTCAACAGCGTCCAGGGCGCCGGGAATTCGACCGGCCTCGTCGTATGTGAGAATATTCGCGTCCTCGTCCTCCAACCCCAGAAACTGTTGAGTACAGTCTCCGGGTGGAGGGATCTTGCTGTCGACCTTCAGGATGGTCGCGTGGAGATTTTGAGGAAGGGCCGCCCCCAATAAGGCCAAGGCGGCGAAAACGGCGCAGGCTTTCATGGCGTTACGGCGCGCCCTTCAAGGCCTGGAGCTGCTTGAATATCTCGGCCTTGCGCGCGAGTATTTCGTCGTTCTTCTCCCGGTCGTGGGCCGCCGCCCAGATCTTCTTGATCATCACGATATCCTTGTCGGCGTCCGCGGCGAGGGCCCCGGCCGCGCGGATCTCGCGGTCGAGCCGGACGCTCCGGCGGGCGCCGGCGACGACAGCATCGACGGACCGCTCGGGCCCCGCGCCCTCGGCCTGGAGGCGGGACCTCTCCATGACGAGCGCGTCCCGCACGGCCTTCCAATAGTCGGACTTCTTATGCATCGTCTCCATGAAGCCGGCGAGGCTGTTGTCCTTGACGCAGATCATGTCGCCTTCGGCGCCGTACGGGACGCCGGCGGTCATGCCGGCGTATTCGACGGGGGTCTTGGCCAGCTGGAGGGCGTTTTCATCCGCTTTCGCCGCCGCGGCGCCGAGGGCCGCCTTGGCCGCGGCCGCGGTCATTTCCCCGCTCGGGACGCCGCAGGCGGGGCCGGACTTTCCGACCACCTGCGCTCGAGCGAAAACCGGGATTGCGAGGGCCGCCGCCATCAGGAGCTTGGACGCCGCGTGTTTGGTCATGCTCGAAGGATAGCCGCGAGGCGCCGCGGCGCCGAGTGTCCTAGGACCCCTTCGGAGGTGGGCCATCGGACCCACACTTTGGCCGGGCCGGCTTACTGGGGCTTAGGCTCGAGTTTCGAGATGCGGCCGTCGTGTTCAACGAGCATATTGCCTTGAAAACGGAACCAGCGCTCGAACGATTCCAGCTGTCGGGTCATGCCGTCGAGAACGGTCTGGAAACGGTCGAATTTGACGTCCAATCCCTTGAGCTCGGAGACATCGCGTTTGACGTCAAAGAGGTCGCACTCGATGCGCGCCGCGGCGGCCGCGATGCGGGTCACCTTCTCGCCGGTTCTGAACATCTGCTCTCTGAGTTCGATGAATTCTTTCATGGTCGGCGCGTCGCCGGGCTCGAATTGCGCTTCGGTCATTCTAACCTCCGATCGTTGTTGATGCAAGGGCCCAAAGTCCCATTACCTGACGATCGAAGGCGCCGAAAAGTTCCATCTTTCGCACCAATCATCGGGCCGGGCCTGAAAGGAGTTCGAATCCCGATCCTCCAGCCAATCTGGACGCGAACTGTTTCCGGAAACAGTCGGAAGCCCCTGCGATGGAGGGCCTTCTCTTTGTAGGATGTCGGCCTTGATCCCGAAACGAAGCGGCCGGCCGAAGGCGCGGATACTGGTCGTCGATGATCAGCCGGAGATCATCGCGGCGTTCGGACTTTTTTTCTCGGAGAGGAACTGGGAGGTGCGCGGGGCCGGCAGCGTGAAGGAGGCCCTCGCCGCCCTTGAAAAAGAGACATTCGACGTCATCTTCCTCGACTTCGTCCTGCCCGGAACGACCGGCCTGCAGGCGCTCCCCGGCCTGGCCCGCGCGTCCGCCGCTCCGATCCTGATGATGACCGGCCATTTCGATCCGGAGCTCAAGACAGACGCCCTGCTGATGGGCGCTCTGGATTGCCTGGCCAAGCCCATGAATTTCGCGGAGCTGGAGGCGAGGGTGCTCAAGATCGTGGGCGCATGAGGCCCGAACGGACTATACTCTGATCATGGGCGAGATCGCGGAGTTCCTGGCGAAGGACCATGACCGTCTCGACGCGCTCTTCACGAGAGCCCGCGCGGACGAGGCGCGCATCGACCTGGAGGCCTACGAGGCGTTCCGCCGCGGCCTGCTCAAGCACGTCGGAATGGAGGAGCTGATCCTGATCCCCGCCGCGCGCCGCCTCAGCGGCGCGGCCGCGGCCCTCGCCCGGCAGACGCGCCTCGACCACGCGGCCTTGACGTCGCTTCTGATCCCGACTCCGACGGCCGGACTGCTCCGCGTCCTGCACGCGGTCCTGGAGCCTCACAACCGGATGGAGGAGGAGGAAGGCGGGCTCTACGACCTGTGCGAGCTCGTTCTGGGCGCGGAGGCGGAAGCGATTCTCGCGAAACTGCGCGCCGCGCCCGACATTCCTCCCGCCGCCCATGTCGACGGGCCCCGCGTCGAGGACTCCATCCGCCGCGCGCTGGCCGCCGCGGGCTACGCGGGCCTCTGGAGCTGAAGTGAAGGACTCCCGAGGCAAGGCGCTCCTCGGCCTGGCGTTGGCCGCCGCGGCCCTCGGCGCCCTGATGGGCGTCGTCGGACCGGCCCGGTCCCTGGACAAGCTTCCGTGGTACACCGCGACGGAGGCGGTGAAGCTGCTGGCGGACCTCGGGCCCGAGGGACGCGGCCGCTACCTGCGCAATGAATGCCTCGACCTCGTCTTTCTTCTCGTCTACAGCGCGTTCGCTTTCATCGCGACGGGCCGGCTCTGGGAGGGGCGGCTCTCCGCGCCGGCCGTCCGCGGGGGGCAATACCTCTCCCTTCTCCCCGGCGCCCTCGATCTGGCGGAGACCTCCCTCGTGATCTCCGCGCTCGCCGGCTACCCGGGGGGCTTGACCGCGAAGATCGGCTGGCTCTGCCTCGCCACGCCCGCGAAGTGGCTCGCCGCGTCCCTGCTGATCCTATCCGCTCTCTGCGGCGCGGCCCTCAGCCTTCGCGGACCCCGGAGAATATGATTAGCTTTCAGGACGCCGCACAGGAGGGTTCGATGGGCGAAGTTCTCGACGCCGCCGGTCTCGTGGCTTACGCGGAAGGCTCGGTCGTCAGCCGCACTTTGATCAACCGGGACACGGGCTCGGTCACGGTCTTCTCTTTCGACAAGGGCGAGAGCCTCAGCGAGCACACCGCGCCTTTCGACGCCCTCGTGCACGTGCTGGACGGGGAGGCCGAGATCACCGTGGGCGGCGTGTCCCACCGGGTCAAGACGGGACAGATGATCATCATGCCGGGCGGCACGCCCCACGCTCTCAAAGCGGTGGAGCGCTTCAAAATGACCTTGTTCCTGGCGCGCGTCAAGGGGCCCGACAAACAGTAACGGCTTATTCCCGCCGGCCGGCCCGGGCGCGCTCGGCCATGGCCGCGACGAAGCCCTTGAGCGCCTTCGCGCTCTCGAGCCGGGCGCCGGCCTCGGCGGTCTTGCCCGCGCCGGCCTCGGCCTCGGCCAGGCGCTCCAGGGCGAACGAACTGAGGGGGGACGCCGACACGGCCCGGCTCCACAGAGCCTCGTCCGAGGACCAGACCGGCAGCTGGGCGCGGGTCGAATACATCAGCGCCAGGACGACGGCCGCGGCCGCCGCGCGAAAGGCGCGGGCGTCGAGGGCGCGGGCGAGGGCCGCCGCCGCGAGCAAGGAGAGAGGGATCGCCGGAAGGTAGGACCAGCGGTCGGCGGCGATCATGCGGCCGGACTTGAACAGGCCGAGCGCGGGCGATAGAAGAATGAGATAGGCGAGCGCGGCCTGCGTCAGGCCGGGCTGGCGCCGGCGCGCGAGCGCGAGGAGAAGCGCGGCCGTCGAGACGCAGGCGGCGGCGACGCTGAACGGGAAGGGCTCGAGAAGAATCGAGCGCTCGTACAGGGGGGCCAAGCCGGCCGGAAAAAGAGTCTTCCACGGATAGAACGCCAGGCCGTAAAAGGCCTGGGCCAGCCGATGCGTGACGCCGAAGCCGGCCAGCGGCACGGAGGCGCCGCTGCCGGCCTGCGCGGCGAGGTTGAGCGCCAGGACGCCGAGCGCCACGGGCAGATACGGGAGCTTCTCGCGCCAGCGGGGCGCGCCGGCGAGGCGCAGGTCGAGGAGCAGCCACACGGCGGGCAGGCAGATCGCGAATACCTTCGCCGTCATCGCGAGCGCGGTGAGGACGAACGCCCGGCGGCGCCAGGCGGGCTCCGTAAGACCGCGGACATGGGCGAGCGCGGCGCAAAGCGCCAGGAGACCGCTCAGCACGTCGCGGCGCTCGGTGACCCAGGCGACGGACTCGACGCGAAGGGGATGAAGCGCCCAGAACAAAGCCGCGAAGACCGCGGGGATCTCGGAGCGGTCTTTGCCTCCCAGATTCAGGCGGCGGGCCAGAAAGAAAAGCAGGACCGCGCTCGCCGCGTGGAGGATCACGCTCGTCAGGTGGAAGCCCATCGGATTCAAGCCCCAGACCGCGCGATCGAGGGCCAGGGACAGCAAGGACGCCGGCTGCCAGTGCCCCAGCTTCGAGCCCGTCAGCATGAACGCCAGGCCCGGCGCGTCGAAGCGGAGCAGGCCGTTCTCGACGATGTTCGCGTGGTCGTCCCAGTTCAGGAACGGAAACCGCAGAACCGGCAGAAACGCGGTCAGGACGGCCGCGAACACGCCCGCCGCGATCAGCCGCGCGCGGCCTTCCCGCTCAGGCGCCAAGCGCCTCGATCGTGCGGACGGAAGCGCCCCGCAGGCCTTCGGCGACCTTCCGCGCCGACTCGCCGGCCGAGCGCGCGGCGCTTTCGTCCTTCGCGAATTCGGACAGCCTTTCGGCGAGCTCCGCCGCGTCGCGCACGCGCCGGCCGCCGCCGCCCGGGGCGGCCAGCAGCGCGGCCGGGAGCTCGATATGGCCGGTATGGGGACCGAACAGCACCGGCACTCCGGCCAGCGCGGGCTCGAGGAGGTTGTGGCCGCCGACCTTCACCAAGGTCCCGCCGACGAACGCCGCCCGGGCCAGGGCGTAAAAAGAGGGGAGCGCGCCCATCTCGTCGAGGAGCAGGGCGGAGCAGCCGGCCGCCGGTTCTCCGCTCCAGCGCGCGAGCTTCAAGCCCGCGTGCGCGAGCAGGTCGGCGGCGTCGGCGGCGCGCTCGAGATGGCGCGGCGCGAGGACCAGGCGCAGGCGCGGCGCGGCGCCGCGCGCGGCCAGGAACGCGGCGAGCACCATCTCTTCCTCGAACGGGTGAGTGCTGCCCGCGACGAACAGAGGGTCGTGCTCCCAGCCCAGCGCCGAGACCTTGGCGCGGGCGGCGGCGCTCGCGGCCGGGACGGTTTTGGCGTCGTACTTGGCGTTGCCGGTGACCTTCACGCGCCCGGGCGGCACGCCGAGCGAGACGAAGCGCGCGGCGTCGTCCTCGCTTTGCGCGGCCACCACGGCGAGCGAGCGCAGCGCGGGGGCGAGCAGGCGGGAGACGAAGCGGTAGCGGGAGAGGCTTTTGTCCGTGAGGCGCGCGTTGACCAGCGCGGGCGAGAGCCCCGCGCGTCCGGCGAGAATCAGGGTGCTCGGCCACAGCTCGGTCTCGGCGAGTATCAGTCGACTGGGAGAGAGGGCCTTCAAAAACCGGGAGACGAAGGGCCAGGCGTCGAGCGGAGCGAGCTGCGCCCAGGCGACGCCGGGCAAGGCGCGCGCCGCTTCACGGCCCGAGCGGGTCGTCGTCGTGAGGACGAGCGCGGGG
>JAQTNG010000092.1:10750-11460 GCA_028714015.1 Elusimicrobiota bacterium
CGGGGCCGCCTCTCTTGGACAAGGACTCGATGATCGGAGCCAGCCCCGCGACCTCTCCGGCGGAGGCGGCATGGAGCCACCAGATCTCGCGGCCGCGAAGCCGGTCCAGCGCGGCGTCGTGAACCCCTCCGAACCGCTCGGGCAGCTCGTCGCGCAGGCCCGCGAGGCGGCCGCGCTTGGGGGAGAGAAGGAACGAGAGGACGACGCCCAGCGCGGCGACGGGAGCCAGCACGACCTCGAGGAGGAGGATCAGGAGGCTCATCGAACCAGCCGGTCGGCCTCGGCGGTGAGCGCGTCCAGCGCGGCCTTGAGCTCGGCGGCCTTCGCGGCCAGGTCGTCGCCTTCGGCGACGCGCAGCGGCTCGCCGTAGATCACGACGGAGCGCCCGAACGGAAGAGGAACCTGGAAGCGGTCCCAGGCCTTGGCGAGCTCGAGCTTGTGCGACAGGGCGTTGGCGATCGGGACGATCGGCATGCCGGACAGCTGTGCGACGCGCACCGCGCCTTCCTTGACCTCGCGCGCCGGGCCGCGCGGCCCGTCCGGAGTGATGCCGACGTCGCGGCCCGCGCGCAGGATCTCGACCATCTCTCTCGCCGCGACGGCGCCGCCGCGCGAGGACGAACCGCGCACGGCGCCGATGCGCGACAGCTCCATGGTCCGGGCGATCATCTCGCCGTCTTTCGACTTGCTGACGAGCACCGCCGCTTCGC
>JAQTNG010000093.1 GCA_028714015.1 Elusimicrobiota bacterium
CTGGCCGCCGTCCATGTGGTCCACCTCGAATTCCTGGAACGGGAGCGCCAGGCCCTCGAGCTCGTCGTCGAGCATGGTCCTCATGACCGACGCCGACAAGCGCTCCTCGGAGGTCAAGGCCTTGCGGTCGAGCGCCTTCGCGCGCTTGAGGAGGGCCTCATCGGAAGCCTTGCGCGCGGCGCGGCCGGCCGGGCCGTTGTCGTCGATCTGGTCGTCGTAGCCGCGCTCGCCGTAGAACGTGGCGACCAGGGGCGAGAGGCGCATCTGGGCCGCCCAGTAATCCGAAAAGAGCTTGGAGGCGGCTTCGTCCGCGCGGACGGGGGCGGCGAACAGCAGGACGGCGAGAAGGAGGGGGAGCCGGTTCATGGCTCGCGCGGTTAGTCCTTCTTCGGGGTCCACTTCGGGCCGCGAGCGGGCGGCTTGCGATCAAACGGCTTCTTCTCCCAGGGCTTTTGATTATCCTTCGCGCTCGGGTCGTAAGGCTTCTTGACCCACGGCTTCTTCGCTGCGGCGTCGAAGGGCTTCTTCTCCCAGGGCTTCTTGGCGGCGTCGAAGGGCTTCTTCTCCCAGGGCTTCTTGGCGGCGTCGAAGGGCTTCTTCTCCCAGGGCTTCTTGGCGGCGTCGAAGGGCTTCTTCACCCAGGGTTTTTTGGCGGCGTCGAAAGGCTTCTTCTCCCACGGTTTTTTCGCGGCCGGGGCGGCGGAAGCGGGGGCGTCCTCGCGGCGGTCGGAGGCGGCCGCCGGGACGCTCGCCTGCCCGCGGCGGTCCTTGCCGGAGCGGCGTTCGACGAAGCCGGGCCGATTCGCCTTCGGCGAATCGCCGGCGGGCTTCGGGGCGAAGCTGGGCTTGGGCGTGTAGCCCTGGGGGCGGTCCTTTTCCGGGCGGCCTTCGACGACGAAAATCTTGCGGTCGCCGATGAACGCGCCGTTGAGCTTCTCGACGGCGATCTTGGCCTCCGCGTCCGTCGACATCTCGATGAAGCCGAAGCCCTTGGGCCGGCCGGTTTCGCGGTCGAGGATGACCTTCGCGCTCAAGACCGTGCCGCACGCGGAAAAGAGCTTGGCCAGATCCTCTTTAGTGGTCTTGTAGGGGAAGCCGCCGACGTAGATGTTGTTAGCCATGAGGCATAGTACGATTTTTAATAGCGCCTTCTCGAGGAGGTCACGGGCGGAACATTTTAACCTTACTCCCCCGTGAGCTCATCCGGGGTTAAACTATGAAAGACGGCGGAGGGAGTTTTATGGCGACCAAAACGAAGAGGCTTCATTCGAAGTCGAAGCGGGCCCGCCCCGAAAGACCGGGCCACGTGGGCGAGGTGCGCATACTTCAATCCTCGCGGACGCGGGGGCAGGACATACGCGTGAGCCATCCTTGGCGCCGCGCGGCCCGCTGAGCTAGGCTTCGGGCTCGGCGGAGGGGAGGGCGAACTTCGGCTCGCGCCTCGGCGCCTTCGGCGCCATGCCGCGCTCGAACATCTGCGAGAAGTAGAGCACGTAGCGGGCGATGAGATCGGCGTCGTTGAAGAAATTCGCGTTCTCGAAGCTCAGCGTTTCGGCGCGCGTCGAGTAGTTGAACGAGCCGCTTTCGAGCATCAGGCCGTCGAAGATCGCCAGCTTGTTGTGCATCTTCTGGTAGCGCGGGTCGCGAGCGCGGTCGGGTCCGCTGATCAGCCGCAGGTCGAAGCCGTGCCAGGCGAACCAGTCGTCGAGCTTCGACGTGCCGGTCTGGCTCTTGTCCATGACGATCTGGATCTTCACGCCCCGGTCCTTGGCGCGCAGCAGCGCCTCGGCGATCGGCTGGGAGAAGAAGCTGAACATCGCGATGCTGATCGTGAGCTTGGAGGCCTCGATCGCTCGGACCAGGGCCTTCTCGATGCCCGCGTTGGGCGAGAACATCTGGATCGGGAAGCGCTCGCCGTTCAGGCTGATCGGCGTCTCGGTCTCCTGCGGCGGGTCGGGCGGCAGAGGCTTGCGCTTGCCGGCCGCCTCGGGCTCGGCGTCGTCGGCCTCGGGCAGGGCGGCGTCGGCCCGGCTGACGATCGCGTCGAGCTTCTCCATGTCGGGCTCTTCGGCGATGCTTCGCATGTATTCGAAATACTTGGCGTAGCCCGAGACGCGGGCCTTCTCGATCGAGAAGAAGACGTTCTCGTAGTGGTCCTCCTCGGACTGGTGGGTGTAGTTGTAGGAGCCGAACTCCACGAGGCCTTCGTCGACGACGATGAACTTGTTGTGCATGATGCCGCCGAGGCGGCCCTTGAGCAGGAGCACGCTGAAGCCGCTGTCCTTGAGCAGGTCCACGACCATCTGCTTGGGCTTGCGCGGCGAGCCGTCGTCTTCGTATCCCGAGGTGTACACGTGGCTGCGGTCGAGCACGACCTCGATCTTGATGCCGCGCTTCTTGGCCCGCTGGAGGGCGTCCCAGACGCCTTCTTGATTGAGCTCGTACATCGCGATGCGCAGCGTCTTCGCGGCGGAATCGATCGCCTTGATGATCTCAATCTCGACCGGCTCATTCGGGCGCATCGCGTTGGCGGGGAAATCCACCCCGTTGAAGGCGATTCGGCGGGCGGCGGGCAGCGGGTCGTGGGCGGGATCGGGCGGGGCGGGGGGGCCGCGCGGCGAGAGCGCGTTGTCGCGCATCTGCTGATCGGTCGGAAGCTCTCCCGCGGGATAGGCCGGGGCCGTTTCCGCGATGTCGAACATGTGCGAGAAGGTCTTCACGAAGGCCGCGACGTCGGTCTTGTCGTTGAGGAAGTTCGCGTTCTCGAAGTTGTTGACGCCGGCGTTCTTGGTCGCGTTGCCGGAGCCGGTCTCGACGAGCATGCCGTCGAAGACGAAGTACTTGTTGTGCATCTTCTCGGCGAGCGGATAGTCGCTCTCCTCGCCGTTGGGGCCCCCGAGTATGCGGACCTGGGCGCCGAGGCGCTGCAGGAAGCCGAGGAAGAGCTGGACGTGATCGTAGGCGGACTGGCTCTTGTCGGCGACGACGCGGACCTTGACGCCGCGCGCAAGCGCGCGCTCGAGGGCGTCGGCGATCTTGCGCGACTCGAGGACGAACTGGCCGGCGTCCACGGAGACCTTGGACGCGTCGATCGCGGCGGCGATCGAGTCCTCGAACAGGTCGCCGGGATTGAATATCCACGCGGGCAGCTTGGTTCCGTTGAAGGAGATGCGCTTCTGGGCGTCGGAAGGCGGCGCGGGGACATCGAGCGGCCATTCCTTCGTCGCGGACTCGGCGACGGAGACGCTGAGCGCCCGGAGGTGCTTCCAGGCGTCCTGATAGGCTTTCACGCGGTCGGCGTCGGCCGAGAACAGCACGTTCTCGTAGTGGTTCTTCTCGGAGGTGTAGGTCCAGTTGTACGAGCCGAACTCGGCCATCTTGCCGTCGAACACGGCGAATTTGTGGTGGTTGATGCCGTACTTGGTCGGGCGGCCGATCACGGTGACGTCCAAGTCGTTGCGGATCAGCGCCCAGATCTGCTCGCTGCGGTAGCGCTTGTAGTCGGCGTCCGCTTCGTTGTGCGGGTTGACGCTCGAGTCGCACAGAATGACCTCGATTTTCACTCCGCGCTTCTTGGCGGCGAGCAGGGCCTTCAGTATGCCTCGCGAGGTGAATTCATATAAAGCGATTTGAATCGATTCCTTGGAGGATTCGATCGCCCGGACGATATGGGATTCGACGGGCTCATTCGGCCGGAAGGCGACGGAGGGGAAGCTCTCGCCGTTGAACGCGACGGGGCGGGACTTGGTCGGGCCGCCGCCGTCGTCGCCGGCCTGCGCGGGCGGGGGGGTCTTGACCTTGGCGAGAGGATGGAACGCGCCCTCGGTGAAGGCGGTCAGCGCCGCGGGCACGAACGACATGATCCCGAGCTTCGCCTCGAACGAGCGCGCCGCGTGCTCGCGGCCGCCGGCGAGGTCGGAGTCGTCCGGCTTCGGGGCTTCGAGCTCGGTTTTCAGGCCCTCAAGGGCGGTTTTCGGCTCCTGCTGCTCGCCGGGGACACCGGGCTTGGCGGCCTTGGCCGCGGCGGGGGGGACCGGCCGGGCGGCGAGCGCGGCCGGTACGGCGGCGGCGGGGAGCGCCGGGATCGCGGCGGCGGCGAGAGCGGGCGTCGGAGCCTGGGGCGCCGGAGCGTTGAGCGCGGGAGCCGTCAGGGAGGGGGCGGAAAGGCCCGGGGCGCCGACCGAGCCGTAAGGCGAGGAAGTGCCCCCTTCAAACGCCGTTGACAAGGGGCCGAGCGCGCCGGGGACCGGCGCGATGGGGGTGACGAGGCGGACTTCGACCGGGGCCATGACCTGGGCGAAAACGGGCCCGGGTCCGGCGACGATGAGGGCGAGCGAGAGCCGCCACATTCGACGCATTGGTTCCAGTATAGCCTGCGCCCCTTAACAGGCGGAGGGGTATAGGGCCCAGCGACCCGGAGGCAAAGGGCCCGGTGCGCGTCAGGCCGGAGGGCCCATTGGAAGTTTTGTTTCTACTTCGTCTTCGTCTTGGCTTTGGCGGGCTGGTTCGGCGTCTTGATGTCGGCCTTGCGGCGCAGCTCGAGGAGGAAAGGCGCGGAGGCCTCCTTGATCTTCTCGGCGAGAAGCATCTCGCGAAGGTCGGCTTTCACTTCCTCGAAGGAGGCGCTCTGAGCGGCGCGCTTTTCGACGACCTGGAGGATGTGCTGGCCCCGGGGTCCCGGGACGACCTTGATCTCGCCGGCCTTGAGCGAGAAGGCGATCTCATCGATCTCGGGCGGAAGCATGCCGCGAGAGACGAACCCGTAATCTCCGCCCGCCGCCTTGCCGCTGGCGGCCAAGGATTTCTCCCGGGCCAGCGTCTGGAAATCCGCGCCGGCCTTGACCTTGGCGACGATCTCGTTGGCCTCGGCCTCGGTCTTCGCCAGGATGTGGCGCAGGTGCACGGCCTCGGGCTTGCCGAGCTTGTCCTTGTTGGCGTCGAAGGCCTTCTTCAGCTCGGCGTCGTCGATCTTGATGCCCTTCGCTTCCACGATCAGGCGCTCGCGCACGATCTCGTCGGCGAGGTCTTCCCTGACCTTGGCGACGGTGGTGCCGGCCTGCTCGAGCTGGCTGACGAGGAGCTCGCGGCTGCCGAACTGGGACTGGAGGCGCGCGAAGCGGCGGTCTATATCGGAACTCGAGGCGGTGATTTTTTTAGAGGCCGCGGCCTGGCGCATCAGCAGCTCGTCGACCATCTCCTCGAGCGTCTGCGAGCCATAGCGCTTCCAGAGGCGTTCCAGCACCTCGGACTGCCGTATCGTCGTGCCGTTGACGCTCACGACGTCGAAATCACCGGGAACGTTCGCGCCCGCGGCGCGGACGGGGGCGGCGATCAGCAGGACGGCGGCGATGGCATGGAACATGGGCTCTCCTTTAATAGTGCGGAGATGATATAATAAAATTCTGAAGATCCCTGTCATGCTTAATTTCACTCCACGCTCCATCGAGAAGGTCGAAGACGCTCGCCTGCGCATCGTCTGGGACGACGGCCACCAGACCGAGCTGCCCTTCACCGTGCTGCGCCGCCACTGTCCTTGCGCCATGTGCAAGGACGAGTGGACGGGGGAATCCCTGCTCGACCCCGCGACGGTGCCCGATACCCTCGGCGCCACGCGCGCGGACGTCGTCGGGAACTACGCCTTGAGCTTCGCCTTCAGCGACGGGCACGGCACGGGAATATATACTTTCGAGATGCTGAGAAAGCTGTGCCGCTGCAAGGATTGCGAATATCACCCGGGCTCGGAGACCAATTGATGGAAGCGGGCTGGAAGACGATCATCGAGCCGTTCAAGATCAAGAGCGTCGAGCCCCTCGGGTTCACGACGCGCGGCGAGCGCGAGAAGGCCCTGCGCGACGCGGACTACAACCTCTTCTCCATTCCGGCCGACAAGGTCCTCATCGACCTTCTGACCGACTCCGGCACGTCGGCGATGTCCGCCGAGCAGTGGGCGGCGATCATGCGCGGCGACGAGTCGTACGCGGGCGCGCGCAGCTTCTACGAGCTCGAGAGGACCGTGCGCGACCTGACCGGCCTGCGCTATGTCATGCCCGTTCATCAGGGACGCGCCGCCGAACGGGTCCTGTTCTCCGTCGCGGGCGGCAAGGGCAAGGTCGTGCTCTCGAACTCGCATTTCGACACGACGCGGGCCAACGTCGAGGCCTCCGGCGCCGAGGCGATCGACCTGCCCGTGCCCGAGGCTCTCGACTTCGCCTCGCCCGGCGACTTCAAGGGCGACATCGACCTGCGCGCGCTGGAAGAGAAGCTGCGCGAGCTGGGGGCCGCGCGCGTCTCGATGATCGTGATGACGCTGACGAACAACTCGCTCGGGGGCCAGCCCGTCTCGATGGCGAACCTGCGCGCGACCGCCGAGATCGCGAAGCATTACCGCGTGCCGCTCTTCCTGGACATCGCCCGCTTCGCCGAGAACGCCTGGTTCATCAAGCGCCGGGAGGCCGGCTACGCCACCCGCCCGGTGCGGGAGATCGTCCGGGAGATTTTCTCCTACGCCGACGGCTGCTGGATGAGCGCCAAGAAGGACGCGTTCGTCAACATCGGCGGCTTCCTCGCGCTCAACGACGAGAAGTGGATGAACGAGGCGCGCGAGACGCTCATCCTCGGCGAGGGCTTCACGACCTACGGCGGCCTGGCCGGCCGCGACCTCGAGGCGATGTCGGTCGGCCTGCGCGAGGTGCTCGACGAGCACTATCTCGAGTACCGCATCCGCTCCATCGAGTACCTCGGCGACGGCCTGCGCAAAGCCGGCGTGCCGATCGTCGAGCCTCCGGGAGGTCACGCCGTCTACCTCGACGCCACCCGGCTGCTGCCGCACATCAAGCCCGAGGGCTACCCGGCCCAGGCCCTGGCCTGCGAACTCTATTTAACCGCAGGCGTTCGTTCCGTGGAAATCGGCTCGCTGATGTTCGGCCGTCGGGCCGGCGAGGTCTTCATTCCGGCCCGCATGGAGCTCGTGCGCCTCGCGATCCCGCGCCGCGTGTACACGCAGAGCCATGTGGACTTCCTGATCGAGGTCGTCGCCGACGTCGCCAAGCGCGCGAAGACGATCCGCCCGCTGCGGCTGGTGTCGGCGTCGCCGCGTCTGGCCCATTTCACCGCGAAGCTGGCGCCCGAGGTCCTGGCTTGAACCCGAAGGGCCGCGTCTTGCTCGTCGGCGCGGACCCCGTCCTCATCAACGAGATGACGCCGACCATGGTCGGGCGCGAGTTCGAGCTGCTCGTGGCGGCCGACGCCCGCGTGGCCGCGATACGCCTGGCGACCGAAGCGTTTTCGGCCGTCGTGCTCGACGCGGCCCGCGTGCCGCCGGCGGACCGCGAGACGCTCGCCCTGCTGCAGAAGGATAAGGGGGGCTTCGCCCTGTTCGTGCTCGAGCCCGCGACCTTGCTCTCTCCCGCGCAGCAAGCGCCCCTGCGCCGCCTGATGTGGCCCCCGCCCAAGGGCTTTCTCGACCAGGTCCGCGCGGTCGAGGTCCCCGTCGTGTTCCTCGTCGAGCAGAGCTTGTACATCGCGCAGGCGGTCCAGAACGCCCTGCGTCAGTCCGGCGTCGTTTTCATCCAGATGGAAACGCCTCTCGGTCTCATCGAGCTCCTCGCCGACCAAAACCGCCTGGCCGAAGAGCAGCGCGCCTCGGCCCCGAAGCCCGGCGCGGCCGGTTTCTGGGAGCGGCTCGCCGGCAAGGCCGAGGAAACGGAGGCGCCGCAGGCGATGCTCGGCAAGGTGGCGGTCGTGCGCTTCAGCCAGGCCTGGGCCGACGCCGCCGCGCTCGACGCCCGCCTGCGCCAGACGATTCCCAGCGCCGTCGCCTACGCGGTGACGACCGTCGATCCGATCCGGGCCGCGACGGCCGCCGTCAAAGGCGGCGTCCCCGCGGTCCTGCCGCGCGAGGCCGCCGTCCGCGTCGCCGAGATTCTGACCGACGGCCTCGAGGCCGTGCGCTCGGGCCCGCGCGAGGTGGAGCGCATACTCCTCGTCGACAACGAGCTGGCGACGCTCGCGCGCCTGTCCGAGGCCCTGCTGTCCCAGGGCTACGAGGTCGCCACGACGACCGACGGCGAGGAGGCCTTGCGCCTCATGCAGAAGAAGCCCTTCGCGCTCGCGGCCATCGGCGGCAGCGCGCTCGAGGCGACCAAGCTCGCCGGCGCGAAGCTCGCGCTCGCGATGCGCGAAAAGGACAAGGACCTGCGCATCGTGCTCATGATCGACCAGTTCCCGGCCCAGGACGCGCTCAAGGGCGTGAGCCGCGCCGTCGAGCTCGGCCTCGACGACGCCATTCTGAAGCCGATCGACGTCTCGCGCCTGATGCTCTCGATCGAGCGCGCGCTCGAGAAGCGCTTTCTGCTCCTCGAGAACCTCCGCCTGCGCAAGGCGGCCGAGGTGTCCGCGCAGAAGCTCGCCGAGGTCAACGGCTTCCAGACCAAGTTCTTCGCGACCGTCGCGCACGACGTCAAGAACCCGCTGACCGCCATCCTCGGCTACAGCGAGGTCCTCGGCATGCGCCTGAAGGACAAGCCCGACGATCTCAAGTGCGCCTCGCACATCCACAACGCGGCGAAGACCCTGAACCTCCTCGTCTCCGACCTCGTGGACCTCGCCGCCATCGAGTCCGGCAAGCTGCGCGTCGAGATCGGCGCGATGGATCTCGCCTCCGTCGTCACCGAGGTGAAGTCGCGCGTGGACGTCGTCGCCTCGCGCAAGCAGATTCAGTTCTCGACGGCGCTGCCGGCCGCGATTCCCGCTTTGCAGGGCGACCCGAACCGCATCGGCCAGGTCGTCCAGAACCTGTGCACGAACGCCGTCCAGTACACGAAGGAGGGCGGCAAGGTCACGATCGAGGTCGCGGTCCAGTCCGAATGGGTCATCGTCGGCGTGCGCGACACCGGCATCGGCATCTCGAAGGAAGACCTGCCCCGCGTCTGGGAGCGCTTCTTCCAGACGAAGGAGGCGCAGACGATGCGCAAGGCCGGCTTCGGCCTCGGCCTGAAGATCTCGCGCGAGATCGTGCAGATGCACGGCGGCGACATGGGCATCGAGTCCGAGCTGGGCGTGGGCTCCTTCTTCTTCTTCAAGCTGCCGATTCCGAAGGCGCAGCCTTCCGCGCCTCCCGCGCCGCCGGCTCCGACCCTGATCCGCCAGGCCGCGCCGCCGCCGCCGACGAATCCGCCCGCTCCGCCCGCGCCGCCGGCGGCCTGATGCGTCTCGCCGAGCTCCAGGCGCGGGTATCGCCCGGCTCCCTGCATGTCTCGCCGACCGAGCTTTCGGTCTATTCCTACGACGGCGCGCTCGCCCGGGCGCGCCCCGACGCCGTCCTCATCGCGCGCACCGCGGCGGACGTCCGCCGCGCGGTGGCCTGGTGCGCGGAGAACAAGGTTCCTTTCATCGCGCGCGGCGCCGGGACCAACCTGTCCGGCGGCTGCATCCCGGTCAAGGGCGGCCTCGTGATCTCGCTGGCGAGGCTCAATCGCATCCTGTCCCTCGACGTCTCGGCCCGCGTCGCCTGCGTCGAGCCCGGGGTCGTCAACCTCGATCTCCAGAAGGAAGCGGAAAAGGTCGGCCTGTTCTACGCGCCCGACCCCGCGAGCTTCAGGGTCTCGACGCTCGGCGGCAACGCGGCCGAGAACGCGGGAGGGCCGCGCTGTCTCAAGTACGGCGTGACGACGAACCACGTTCTGGCCGTCGAGGCCGTGATGCCCGACGGCTCGGCCGCCACATTCTCCCTTGAAGACGACGGCCCCGAGCTCCTGAGCCTGCTCATCGGCGCCGAGGGAACCCTCGGCGTCCTCGTCAAGCTGTGGGTCAAGCTCACGCCGATCCCGGAGGACACCCGCACGATCCTGGCGGGCTTCCCGTCGATCGACGCGGCGGTCGCCTGCGTGTCCGCGATCATCGCGGCCGGCGTCGTGCCCCGCTGCCTCGAGGCGATGGACCGTCCGACCGTCGAGTCCGTCGAGGCCGGCCGTCCGCTCGGCTATCCGAAGGATCCCGCGATCCTGCTTATCGAGCTCGACGGCTCGCGCGCCGGCTGCGCGAGCGAGGCGGAGGCGGTCGAGCGTCTGTGCCGGGAGTCGGCGGCGTCGTCGGTGCGCGCCGCGACGGATCCGGTCGAGCGCGAGCGCCTGTGGGAAGGCCGCCGCGGCGCCTACGCCGCCCTCGCGCGCCTCGCCCCCAACGTCCTCGTCGAGGACGGCGTCGTGCCCCGCGACAAGCTGCCCGACATCGTGCGGCGCATCCAGGAGATCTCGGCCAAGCATCAGGTGAAGGCCTACCTGCTTTTTCACGCGGGAGACGGCAACATCCACCCGAACATCGCCTACGACGAGCGCGACGCGTCCGAGACCGCGCGGGTCAAGGCCGCGGGCCACGAGATGCTCCAGGCCTGCGTGGAGCTCGGCGGCTCGCTGTCCGGCGAGCACGGCATCGGGCTCGACAAGCGCGACGCGATGGCCTGGCTCTTCTCCAATGAAACGTTGAAGCTCTTTCACCGGGTGAAGGACGCGATCGATCCGGCGCATCTCTCCAATCCGGACAAGCTGTTTCCGATTCCGGGCGCGAAGGCGGGGCTGGGCTTCATTCGCCCGCCGGCCGGCGCGCTCTCCGAATACGCGAGCCTGCTCGTCGACAAGGTCCGCGCGGCGCCCGCCGGGTCCGCCTTCCGCGTTCGCGGCGCGTCCACCCGCTGGAAGGACGCCTTGCCCGACGGCTCCGTCGAGCTCCTGACCGCCGGCCTCGGCCGCATCGCCGACCTCGACAAGCGCAACTACACCCTCACCGTCGAGACCGGCGTCTCCCTGCACGCGCTTCACCGCGAGCTGGAAACCCAGGGCGTGTTCGTGCGCCTGCCCAAGGGCGGCGGCACGATCGGCGGCCTGCTCGCGACCCGGCCCTGGGTCGGCCTGCGCGAGGACATCCTGGGCATGCGCGTGCTGCTGTCGAACGGCGACGTCGTCGAGCTCGGCGGGAAGGTCGTCAAGAACGTCGCGGGCTACGATCTCTCCCGCCTCCTGCTCGGCTCGTGGGGGACCTTCGGCGTCATCCTCGAGGTCACCATGAAGCTCCACGCCCGGCCGATCGAGGTCCCGCCGGCTTCGCCGGCGGTCCTGCCTAAAAAGCTCTCGCCGTGGGCCCTCCGGGTCCGCGAGGCGTTCGATCCCGGGGGCCGCCTGAATCCCGGGCTGGCGGGCTGACATGTCCGAATCCCTCGGCCGGCTCATCACGGACCTCGGCGAGCGCTCCACCTATGATGCGGTGAGCCAGTGCTCGCGCTGCGGCTACTGCGAGCAGGCCTGCCCGACCTACGTCGCCACCGGCGACGAGTCGAAGTCGCCAAGGGGCAGGAATCAAATCGTACGGCTGATGATTGAAGGGAAGCTTGATGATAAGTCCTCCGCGATGGAGGCGTTATCCACGTGTTTGGCGTGCGGCGCATGCA
>JAQTNG010000094.1 GCA_028714015.1 Elusimicrobiota bacterium
CAGCACCTCAAATTAAGCGCCGGACCCGTGACCAAGGTGACGCTCTCGCGCCCGGAGCTGCGCAACGCGATGAGCGACGTGACTTTAAGGTCGCTCACCGAGGCCTTCAGGGCCATCGCGAAGGACCCCTCCGTCCGCGCCGTGATCGTCAACGGCGGCGGCAAGGATTTCTGCGCGGGCGCCGACATCAACTGGATGAAGGAATCGGGCAAGCTCTCGCCCGAGGAAGGAAAAAAAGACGCCCGTCTTCTCGCCGAAATGCTTCAGGCCGTCGACGAGTGCCCCGTTCCCGTCATCGTCGCCGCCCACGGCAGCGTGTTCGGCGGCGGCCTGGGCCTCGTCGCCGCCTGCGACATCTCCCTTTTAGCCGATGACGCGAAGCTTTCCTTTTCGGAATGCCGATTGGGAATCATGCCCGCCGTCATCTCCTGCTGGGTGCTTCCCAAGATCGGCGCCGTCAACGCCCGCCGCTGGTACCTGACCGCCGAGGTGTTCGGCGCGAATGAAGCGGTTCACATGGGGCTCGCCCATGAGGCCGTTCCCGCCGCCGAGCTGTCGGCCAAGGCCGACGCGGTCGCGGCGAACATACTCAAGTGCGGCCCGAACGCGGTGCGCGCCGCCAAGGCCCTCCTTCCGCGCCTCGCCCCGCTCGGCCTCAATCAGCGCATCGGCCTGACGGTCGACACCTTGGTGCGCCTGCGCTCCTCGGCCGAAGGCCAGGAAGGCCTGGCCGCCTTCCTCGAGAAACGGGCTCCCGAATGGACCCGGTAAAGCGCCCGAACCCGCGCCTCGTCGAGGTCGGGCCGCGCGACGGCCTGCAGAACGAGAAGGGCCTCGTTCCCCTGGACGCGAAGGTCGCCTTCGTCGACGCGCTCTCCGAGACCGGCCTCAAGGAGATCGAAGCCGGCTCCTTCGTCAATCCCCGCGCGGTCCCGCAGATGGCGAACTCGGAGCAGGTGTTCGCGCGCATCAAGCGCAAGCCGGGCGTGATCTACTCCGCGCTCGTGCCCAACGAGCTCGGCCTCGATTTGGCGCTCGCCTGCAAGGCCGACAAGATCTCCGTGTTCACGGCGGCGTCCGAGACCTTCAACCAGAAAAACATCAAGGCATCGATCAAGGACTCGATCGAGCGCTTCCGGCCGGTCGTGCTGCGCACGCGCCAGGCGAAGCTCCCGACCCGCGGCTACGTCTCGACCGCGTTCTGGTGCCCGTTCGAGGGCCAGGTGAAGCCCGAGAAGGTCGTCGAGGTCGTCAAGATGCTCTCCGGCATCGGCGTGACCGAGTTCTCCATCGGCGACACGATCGGCAAGGCCTCGCCCGACGACGTGCGCAAGCTCCTGTTCCTTCTGTGCAAGGCCGTGCCGAAGGACAGCATCTTCCTCCACTTCCATAACACCTTCGGCCGCGCGGTCGCCAACGCGATCGTCGCCTGGAAGACCTTCGGCATCACCGGCTTCGACGCCTCCACCGGCGGCGTCGGCGGCTGCCCCTACGCGCCCGGCGCCACCGGCAACGTCGCGACCGAGTCCCTCGTCTCCGCGTTCAAGGCCGCGGGCGCCGACACCGGCGTCGACGAGGCCAAGCTCAAGGCCGCCGCCGTCGGCCTCTTCAAGCATCTCGGGCGCCCGGTCGGCGCCCGGCCCCCGAAATAGCGCGGGTCGGCGCTAGTTCGAATCGCCTTTCATACGGCCCCACGCGTTCTTCATCCGCTCGATGAGCCCCGCCGGTTTTTGCGGCGCGGTTTGCGCGGCGGGCGGCTCGGCCTTGGCCTCGGCGACCTTCGGCGCGGCGGGCGCCAATCGGGCCGTGATCGCGGGCGGAGCGGGCCTCTCCGCGGCGGTTTTCACGGCGGCGCGAGGCGCGACGGCGGGGGGAGCGCGCGAGCGCGTTCTCTCGACGGCCGGCTCCGCCTTGGGCGCCCTCTCCCTGGGCTGGGAGAGAAGAACCGAGAGATCGGCCAAGGACAGCGCGGCGGGCGGTCCCGTCGCGGGCGCCGACTCGGCCTGGCTCGGCGTCGAGGTCAGGCGCTCGAGCTCGCGGATCAGCTTCAGCGCGCTTTGCGCGTAGCCGGGCGGCAGGTCGTTCTGACGCGAGACGGTCTCGTGCAGCTGGGGGAAGCGCGGGTGCGAGTAGAACCGGTGCTTGCCGCCCTGCCTCAGCACGAAGCCGTAGCCCGTGTACAGAGCGTCGAGGTCGCTTTGACCCCAGCCGTTCTTGTTGTTCTCCATGTCCGCGCGCAGCTTCACCGCCGCGCCCGACGGCTTGAGAACGAAGGCGGCCGCGGCGGGCGCGGGCGCGGAGGCCCGGGCCGGGCGCTCGACGACCGGGCCCGCGTCGCGCTGGAGCAGGAAGGTCCGCACCTCCCACGCCTTGCGCGAGACGATCTTGTAGCCCTCTTCTACGGCGGCCTGGCCGTCCTCGTCGAGCCAGGCGCCGTAGTACTGGCGCATCTCCATGAGCTGGGAGACGGCCGCGTACAGCTCGGCGCGGCCTTCCTTTTCCATCGGCCGGCCGGGCTTGGCGAGGGCGTGCGCGGCCTCGGCGAGCGCGTAGGCCTTGGCGCGGACCGTTTCCTTGGCGTCCTCGGCGGCGAGCTCCAGGGCTCCCTTGCGCTCCGCCGGGCTCATCGCGGCGAAGGCCTGGGGCGTGACGGACAGGGCCTGGGCGAGCGATTGGACGAGAGGCGCGGCGGCGCGCATCGCCTCGGGCGAGGCCAAGGAGAGCGAGGCCATGCCCGGCGGAAGGAAGGGCGAGACGGCCGGATCCGAGAAGGCGACGCCGAGCGGGCCCGCCCACGCGCCGGCGGGGGGCGCGAACACCGGGCCGGCGGGGGACACGACGCCGGCGCGGGCCGTGACGGCCAGCGCGGCGGCGAGCACGAGGGGCATCGCTCGACGCAAGAGGGGCACGACCGCAGTATAACCCCGACCCGGCGGACGCGCCAGGTCCGATTTAAGGTAAAATACGCGAAGTTCCCACCTTCCGCGCCCGTGGTGAAATGGATATCACAGCAGCCTCCGAAGCTGCGGGTCCAGGTTCGATTCCTGGCGGGCGCACCATTTTTTCGCAAGACGCGCTTCGTTCGGAGGCAGGATGAGACACGCACTTCTCCCGGTCTGCGCCGTGGCTTTCCTTTTCCTGGCGGGTTGCTCAGCGAACCCGATCATGGTCGGACGGCCGGGCGCGCTTCTGTCCGAGCCCGAGCCCGACCCCCGGGCCTTCGCGGCGTTCGAGAGCGACCCGAGCGAGCCCACGTTCTGCGTGGCCAGCGTCGTGGGCCCGGGCGAGACGGGTGCCTGGGTGGAACAAGTATTGGCCTGGCTGAAGTTCCGCGACCTTCGGCCGAGGTCGCAGGACCTCTCCGGCTGCGCCGTGCTCCTCCATCTCGGGAAAGACGGCGAGACCACCTTTGCGAACGCTTGGATCAAGGCTTACTCCGCCTTCACCGGCGAACAGCTTTGGGAGGCGCGCGGCAAAGGCGGCTTCGGCCGCACGGTCTTGCCCGGGCTGGGCAGGGCCCTGAAGCTCGCCTTCCAGCCCGGCCGCCCCGCCTTCCAGCGGCTGGCGGAGAGCAAGGCCAAGGCCCTGAGCCCGGTCGCGTCGGCGCCCGCCGCCCCGCCGTCCGTCCCGGACATCGTATCGGACGTCGATGAGCCGCCGTCCGCCGCGGCGCCCCGAGTCAAGGGCCACGCCGTCATCATCGGCATCTCGCGGTACCGGCAGGCTCTGCCGCGCGCCGACTTCGCCGACCGCGACGCCCGGACGATGGCCCGGTACGCCAAGGCGGTCCTCGGATATCCGGACGAGAACGTGGCCGTGCTCGTCGACGACGGCGCTTCGAGGAGCGACTTCGAGAAGTACCTGGAACGCTGGCTCCCCAACCGGGTCGAGGCGGACGACGAGGTGTTCGTCTATTTCTCCGGCCACGGCGCGCCCAAGCCCAGCAACGGCGACGCGTACCTCGTCCCGTTCGACGGGGACCCGACCTATCTCGACGAGACGGCCTATTCCCTCAAGCGGCTTTATTCTGCCCTTGCGAAGCTCCCGGCCAAGCGCATCACCGTGGTTCTCGACTCCTGCTTCAGCGGCGCCGGCGGGCGCTCGGTCATCGCGCAGGGGACGCGGCCGTTGGTCGCCGTCGCATCGACCGCGGTCCCGGCGCGGATCACGGTGATCTCCGCCGGCGCGGCGGAGCAGGTCAGCAACTCCGACCGGCGGCAGGGGCACGGCCTGTTCACCTATTTCCTCCTCAAAGGCCTGAAGGAAAAAGGCGCCGACTTCAAGCTGGCCTTCGACTACCTGAAGCCCGAGGTCACCAAGGCCGCGCGCCGCGACTACAACGCCGACCAAGAGCCGCAATGGCGGCAGGGCCGCTGACGAGTTCCTGATCAAGCTTGTGCAGAAGACGGGCCCTGAAAAATTCGTGGCGAGCCGCCATACTACCGCGACGTTCGGCCGAGGCAGGCCGTCACGCGGCTATCACCGCCTCGTCGGAACTGGTGAGTCTTCGGGGGAGGGCGTCTCGTCGACGAAGGGCGCTCACGATGACAGAGATATTCTGGGGCCTCCGAAGCTGCGGGTCCAGGTTCGATTCCTGGCGGGCGCAAAGTTTTTTCCGTTCATGATGCCTACGAACTCTTCTCGTCGAGTCGCGGCGCGCAGGAATATTATCCTGCCCCTTCTCTGCCTTCTCCTGGCCTCCGCCTGCGGCCACGCTCCCGTTAATTCCCGGCCGAAGCCCGATTGGGCCGTGACGGGAGGAGGAGTTTTCACGGAGGGCGAGAGGCGCGTCCTGCGCGGCATCGGCAGCGCGGCGTCCCGGTCCGCGGCCGACAAGAGCGCCCGGAACGAGATCGCAAAAGAGGTCCGGGTCGTCATCAACACGCTCGCCGAGAAATTCAAGGCGGCGATCTCGGCCCAGGACTCCTCCGGCCAAACGACTCCGGACTTCAGCCGGGAATACATCGGGTGGCTGGACGGATTGTCCGCTCGCCTCGCCGGGAAGGCGGAGATCGCGGAGCGCTGGCGCGAGCCCGAGACCGGAGCGGTCTTCTCCAAGGCGGAGGTCGACGGCGCCGCCGTGCTGCGGGATTTCGAGGAGTCGGGCGGCGTCTCCGTCGCGATGAAGCACTTCGCGCCCGCGATCTGGCCCCGGATCCTCGATCAAGCGGCGGCGTCCGGTCGGGAGCCATGAGCGACGCCGTCGTTCTGAAGCGCTCGCCGATCATACGGGCCATCGTCGGCGGCTCCTATCTGGTGCTCCTGATGGCCTTCCTGCCCGCCCTCGGCGCCTGGCCCGCGGCTCGGCTTTGGATCGGGGCCTTCAGCGCGGCCGCGGCCTTCGTCTTCCTTTATGAGCGCGGCCTCGAGATCGAGATCTCCGGCGCGGGGCTGCGTCGCCGGCGGAGCTTCCCGCTGGCGGGGAATATCTTCATCCCTTGGGACGCGGTCGAGACGGTGACGGCCGATCAGAAGACGGTCGTGCGTCTCGGCCTGCTGGGGGACCCCGTCTCACGACACGACGACAGCCGTCTCGTCGTGCGGGGCGCGGGCCGCGCCATCACCGTTCACGTCCCGCTGTTTCGCGGCGCGTCTCAGGATGTCGCGCGCGTGCTCGAGCTCGCTTCGCCCGCGGCCGTGCGTTGGACTTTGGCCGAGGTCCGCGGCAAGGGCAAGGCCCGTCTCGGCCCCGTCGCCGTCGCCGCCGACGGCCTCGTCTGCCGCCGCTCGGCCGTCATGGGCTGGGCCAGGGCCTTTCGACTCTTCGGAGCCGGCTTCGCGGCCGAATGGATTCAGGGCCCGCTGACGGTGAGCTTCAAGGACATGACTCTCGTCTCGTTTCAAAACGGGACGCTGCGCTTCGACGCCGGGGGGCGCTCTCTGCGCGTCCCGCTCGCGGAGCTGCCCAACGGGCTCTGCCTCGCGCAAGTCATCTCGGCGCTGACCTCGTGATCCGCCCTGAGCTTAAAGGGGGTGGAACTATTGGAGTATTCGTTGCATGAGTCGGTGTTCATGCCTACGACCCCCCGACGCTTCCCGACGGTCTGCCTGATCGCTCTCGTCTTCGGCGCCGCGCTGGCGCCGAACATGGCGCGGGCGCAGATCACCGTCCCTGAGACCCACTGCGTCTACGCGTCGGATTGCGCCTCTTCCTCCGGTTCATCGTCGAGCGGCTACTCTTCGTCGGGCTACAGCGGCCCCAGCCTTTATGGGAAGCAGACGGCGAACGCGCTCAAGAATCTCAACAACCCCGTGCAGCTGATTTTATTGCCGCTCTGCATAGCCTTCGACGCCCCATTCTGGATCTTCGACGGCGTGAGTTTCGGCGCCAAGAACCTCGGCAAGGGGATCGTCTACACCGCCAAGGGAATCGGCTACGCGGGCAAGGGGATCGGCCACGGGATCGTCGTCGTGGGCGCGGGGATCGGCCATGGCATCGCCTACCCGTTCAATCGCCCGCCCAAGCCCATACCGACCGCGACGACCTGGGAAGAATACAAGCACAGTGTTCTGGTCTACCAGAAGCGTTTGACGAAGCTCGACCGCGGCAACAAGGAAAATCAGGTCTGGTGCAAAGGCCATGTCCCGCTCGAGGCGAGCGGCAACCGCGGCCCCTGGGAGGAACGCTGCAATCCGTCCGGCGTGGTGAAGCACACCGACAACGTCAATGCTCCCGCTCCCGAGGCGGTTGCCTCCGCCGCGACGACGCCGTCGCCGGCGCCGGCTCCGGCCCCGGGTGCGGCGCCGGCCGCGGCGGGACCTTCCGCCGATCCGGCGGCCGCCGCGACGGTCGCCTCCGCCCCCAGGGCCGCCTCGGCGACGCCGCCGGCGCCGCCCCTCGCTGCTTCTCCTGCCGCCGCTGCTCCGCCTGCGCCCGCTCCCGCGGCCGCCGCTGCGCCGGTTGCCGCGGCCGTGCCGGCGCTGAAGGATCCGGCGGCCGCGTCGGACGGACGCAAAGAGACGGCGAAATCCGCCGACCAGGGCGGCTTCGATACGAAGGACCCCATGCTCGGCAAGGCGGGCGCCGCTGCGAAAATCCCCGAGACCTTCCCGGTCGGTCCGGCGGCGGGCGTCGCCGCCGCGCCGGCGCCCAAGACGCGCCTCGTCGCTCACGCCGCGGCCGCAGTTCCTGCGGCTTCGGCGACGGCGGCCGCTTCCGCGGGCGCTGCGCCTCTCAGCGGGTCCACCGTCCGGCGCGGCTCGTCCGGGATGCGCATCACTGCGAACACGGCCGGAGCGACGGAACTGCGCGGCGGCACGATCGATACCGGCATCCGCGAGATCGAGCCGGCCCGCGACAGGCGCGATCTGGGCGGCAAGCACGCGGCCTGGAAGCAGATCAATTGCGCCGCCGCGATCTCCGGCCAAGCATTCGCCGCTCTGTCCAACGTCGATAAGCCCGATTACGACGAGTTCCGCAACCTGACGGGGGAGGCCCTCAACGCCCTCAACGGCGGGCAGCTCGGCATGAAATGCCCCGCGGCGCCGGCCGTGCCCTCGGCGTACGGGACCGGCGGCGCGGAACGCGTCGCGGCCCAATACAAGGCGCTGCTCGAGCGCGGCAAGACGCTCGTCGAGGATTTGGGGCAGACCCGCGCCAAACGCAAGGAAGCGCTCGACCGGCTGGTCGAGATCCGGGGGGCGATTGCCGATCCCAAGGCGAAGAGCGAGTTGGACAAGCTCCGCGCCGAGCAGACGCGGCTCAACCGGCTGCAGGACGAGAAGTACGCCGCGAAGCGAGACGAGCAGGGCAGGATCAACGCGGCCAACACGCGTGAGGCGGAGGAGTTGAAGAAGTCGGCCATGGCCGAGGCGCTGGCCGCGCTGGCCGCCGCGCGGAACTCCTACGGCAATATCACCGCCCATGAGGCTCAGGATGTGAAGAAGATCAAAGAGGTGAAGGAAACGGCGGACAGCATCACTTCATATAGAGCCAAAGCCCACGAGAAGCTGGAGCACTTGAGCTTGTAGGCGCGGAGGCGCGGCCTTGCCCCGTCGAAGCGGCGGCGGCTACGCGGCTCTCAGATCCCGGCCGATGCCGACGATCCCCTGCAGGCGGCCGTCGGACTCCCGGAGCGCCGCGGCGCTCCAGAAAATGGGAATCTCCTCTCCGCGGCGGGTCAGGAGCTTCGCCGTGCGATAGGCCTGCCCCTTCTCCACGGCCTCCTTGATGCCTTCCGCGGCGATCTTCTTGTCCGTCTTGAAGAACTCGAGGGCGTTCATTCCCTTGAGCTTTTCCGGCGGATGGCCCGACACGCGCTCGAAGACCTCGTTCCAATCCTGCAGGTTCATCTCCGCGTCGAGGCGATAGAAGAGGTCGGGGATCGCCTTCAGTATGGCCTCCCGCTCGTTCAGGATCCGGGCGAGAGCGTCCTCCTCCCGGCGCCACTCGGTGATGTCGTTGGCCATACCGATGAAGCCCGCGACCTTGCCCTCGGCGTCGTAAAGCAAGGTGCTGGACATCCAGGTGGCGAAGGTCGTCCCGTCCTTGCGGACGTGGCCGACCTCGCCCGTCCAGGAACCTTTGGCGAGGGCCTTCTTGTTGAACGGAATGACGTCCTTTTCCATTTGCTCCGGCGTGTGGGAGATCGACATCGGCTGACCGATGAGCTCGCCCTGGGCGTAGCCGTGCATCTTCGCCCAGGACTGGTTCACGAATTGCAGGCGGCCCTCCATGTCCGCGCCGGCGATGCCGTCATGGGCATGATCCACGGCGGCGCGCAGCCGGAGCAGGTCCTCCTGAGCCTGAACGCGCTCGGTGATGTCGCTGAGCACGACGCGGCGCAGCAAGGCGCCGTCGGCGCCGTGCCCCAAGGTCTGATCCAGCCGCGCCCAGAACGGGGGAGCGTCCGCGCGCAGCATGCGCAGCTCGAGGGACGGCGGCGCCTTTTTGGCCAGGAACCGCCGGCAGTACCGCGAGAAGAGGTCCCGGTCCTCCGGGTGGACGAAGCCGCTCAGCGGGTGCTTGACCAGAAGGGCCTTCTTCGCGCCGAGCAGTGCCGCGACGGCGAAGTTGGCCTCGAGTATGACGCCTGTCTCGCTGAGGGTGAGGATGGCCGCCGGAGCGAGGTCGTACAGGTTGAAATAGCGCTCGCGCATGATCGCGAGCTCCCGCTTCGTCCTGCGCAATTCCGCCGCCGCGGATGGCTTTGCTTTTTGGGGCATGATCTTAAATGAGCGAAATGACAGAGGAAATCATACCATGAACCGGCCGCGCTGGAAGGAACGTTGCAATTGGGCGGTCATGGACGAAGAAAAAAAGGACCGGAAGGAGGAGAGCTGCGCGCGCTGCCGCTGGGTGGAGCTCAAGCCCCAGCCGTACGGCGCCGTCGATTACCTCTGCGCGCGCCGCCAGGAGCCGCTCTCCTCGGCCTTGCTCGCCAAGCGGCGCTGCGCCGAGTTCGAGCCCTAGCGCCGCCGGTTCCCGGCGCGGTCCGTCATCCAGACCGCCTGGCCGTACTCGTCGCGTCGGAAGCCTCGGCTCAAGCTCAGGCCCGCCTCGAGTATTTCCTCCTTCTTCTCGAGCCCGGTCGTCTTCCGGATGTAGTCGATGACGAAGGCGGGAATGGCCGCGAACTCGGCGGTCATGCCCGCCTCGTCCTGGAGAGCCGCCTTCGCGAGCGCGCGGTTGAAGCGCGCCCACAGCCACACCGGTGTCGTGCGATTGCGGCCCTTCATCGCGCGCTCGTCGAGATCCTTCAGGGCCTCGCGGTCCCGGCCGAGCGCGCGTTTGGCCTCGCCGCGCCAGACGTACGCCTCGAAATCCAGGGGATACCGCCGCAAGGTGCGGTCGAGCTCCACGAGCGCCTCGGCCGGCCTGCCGAGCTTCAAGAGAGCCGCTCCCTTCCAACAGAACGCGCATTGAGCGCCGAGCGCGGCGGCTTTTTCCAGCAGGACGAGGGCCTTCTCGTAACGGCCGAGCCAGAGCTCGAAGGCGCCGCGCCAGGCCAGGACCTGACCCGCCTCGACCGCGGGAGCGGCGCGCAGGGCGCGGTCCATCTCGGCGAACGCCGCCTCGGGCCGGTTGAGGCACAGGTACGCCTCCGCCAGGAAGCAATGCGCCCGCCAGTCCGCGGGCTTCCCGGCCAACGCGAGCTTGAACCACGAGGCCGCCTTCTCGAATTTCGACGCCATGAGCGCGGACGTGCCCGCCTTGAAGTACATCCAGCCGTAGCGCTTCGCGGGGTGGTCCGCGAGGCGCTCGAAATGACTCAGCCCCTCGGGGCCGCTCAGGGAGCCGCGGTAGTAATGGAGCCAGGGTCCGCGCGGCGCCGGCCCCAGGGCCCGCTCGAAGGCCCGGAGCTCGAGGAGGCGCTCCTCGCGGGGAACGCGCTCATCCCATTCCCACGGATCCCAGAAGCAGCGCATGTCGGACAGGCCGGGCTCGCCGTCGAGAATGCGCTCCGCGGTTTTGACGGCCGCCTTGTAGCGCCGCAGCTTCATGAGCGCTTTGAACCTGTCGCCGAGCGCGTGCCGTCCCCGGGCCAGTCCGGCCGCGCGGCTCAGCAGCCGTCTTTCCTCGGAGGTCCTTCCCGCGGCGCCCATGACCGACGCCAGGCTGAGCCAGGCCGCCGCGTCGCCCGGAACGCACCGCAGCACCGCGCGAAAGAGACGTTCGGCTCGTTTGAGGCGCCGGGCGAAGAGCTCGGCGAGGCCGGGCCCGCGAAGAAGCTCGGCAAGCCGGCGGCGGACTTCGGCGTCCCGGGGAGAGAAGGCCAGCGCCGCGCGCAGGGCCTTGTCCGTCGCCGCCGGGTCGTCGCGGGAGAGGGCTTGCTCGAGGCGGGAACGCAGAAGCTCGACGAGGCGGCGGCGGGCCTCGTTGTCGTCCGGCGCGAAGGCGAGCGCCCGACGCAGGGCTTGCTCCGCCTTCGCCGGTTCGCCGGCGGACGAATGCCGCTCGGCGCGCGCGCGCATGAGGTCGAGGAGCCCGCGGCGGGCTTCCTTGTCTCGGGGGGCGAAGGCGAGCGCCCGCCGCAAAGTCTTCTCCGCCGGAGCCGGCTTGCCTGCGGAGACAAAGTCCCGCGCGCGAAGGCGCAGAAGCTCGAGCAGGCGGTGGCGGGATTTCTCATCGCGCGGCTGAAGGGCCAGCGCCGCGCGCAGCGACTTTTCGGCGTCATCCGGCCCCGGCTTCAAGGCGGCCATCCGCTCGTGCGCGCGCAGTCTCAGAAGATCGGCGAGCTGGCGCCGGGATTCCTCGTCCGAGGGAGCCAGGGCCAGAGCCCGGCGCAGGGTCCTTTCCGCCGCTTCGAATTCGCGTGCGGTCATATGCGCCTGGGCGCGCGTCCGGAGCAGCTCGATGAGCCGGATC
>JAQTNG010000095.1 GCA_028714015.1 Elusimicrobiota bacterium
TTTGCCGGTTCGCAGGCGCCGTTCGAATTCGTCCAGCGCGCCCTTCGTGCCTGCCGCCTCGGCTTCAACGGATCCGTCCGCGCGATTTTTCACCCAGCCCGCCAAGCCCAGCGAATCGGCCGTTTCCTTGGCGAACCAGCGGAATCCGACCCCCTGAACCCGGCCACGGAATGTTACATGTCGACGCGTCAAGGGGCTGGTGATTGACATTCTAAATATTTGTCAAGGGGGCGCGCAAGGGGCAAAATAAAAAGAACACATGCGGGGCCTCGCGGCCCCGCCGTGTCCTTTCCGGTGCGGTTAAAGTGGTCGGGGTACTCAGGCTTGAACTGAGAACCTCTTGGTCCCGAACCAAGCGCTCTGCCAATTGAGCTATACCCCGATGTCCATCGACGAGTGCGTCACGCCCGCGGTCGGGGACACAGGAATCGAACCTGTAGCCTCTCCCACCCCAAGGGAGCGCTCTACCATTGAGCCAGTCCCCGACCGCGGGCGCGACATGCGGTCGGCGACGGCCGAACCACTCGTCATAGGTATTTTAATTCTTTGTCCGCCCCGGCGCAACTGTTTCGTTCTACCGGCCCATTTCTTCGAGAATCGCTTTGAGCTCCTTGCGGACCTCGCGCAGGAGCTTCGTCTGGGCGCCGTCGGCGGGCGCGGCGCCGGACAGGGGCTCGTCCAGCGCGGTCTTGCCGCGGCGGCGGTCGATCAGCGCGCGCCGCGCGCCGGCCACGGTCATCTTGCGGCGGTGCAGCAGGTCCTTGATCTCGAGTATCAGCTCGAGGTCCGTGCGCGAGTAGCGGCGGTGGCCGCCGTCCCTTCGGGACGGCTTTAATTCGCCGAACTTGTTCTCCCAGTACCGCAAGGTGTGCGGCGGCACCTGCGCGAGCCGCGAGGCCTCGCGCATCGTGTAGTAGTCTCGGTCGGGGAGGAACGGCAGTTCTATAAAGGCCTCGGGGTATTCCTTTTTATATCTCTATTCGAGAAGGTTCTTCGAGGCCTTGAAGCGCACGCCGCGGCGCGAGGGGACGCTGACCTGCTCGCCCGTCTTCGGGTTGCGGCCGCTTCTCGGCTGGCGGGCCTTGACGCGGAAAGTCCCGAAGTTCGAGATCACGACCTTGTCGCCCTGGTTCAGCGAGGCGCGGATGGTTTCGAAGGTCGTCTCGACCGCGAGGGCGGCCTCGCCTTTCGTGGTCAGGACTTTCGCGACGGCCTTGATGATGTCGAGGCGGTTCATTTGGCGTCTCCCCCTTCTTTTCCTTTGGGCGGCGGCTCGTCCGGCTTTTTCTTGAGGTCCTTGAAAATGTCCTCGGGCTTGAGGCTCTTGAGATCTTCCTTGAATTTGGAGACCTCATCCTCGGAGATGGGCTTGTGCAGGGTCTGGCAGCGATCGAAGACGCTCTCGTGCACCATGATCGGGCAGCCGGCGCGCACCGCGATCGCGATCGCGTCGGACGGGCGGCTGTCGAGCTGCACCGTCTTCTTCCCGTCGCTCACGTGCACCTTCGCGTAGAACGTGTTCTCCTTGATGTCGCTGACGACGATCTTCTTGACCTCGAAGCCGAGCTCCTGGATGGCGGCGAGAAGGAGGTCGTGCGTCAGAGGGCGAGGCAGGACGATGCCGGAGAAGCGGATCGCGATCGCCTGGCCTTCGGTGATGCCGATCCATATGGGCAGCAGCCGGCTGCCGGTGAGCTCTTCAAGGAAGATGATGCACTCGTTGACCGTGGTCGCGAGCGAGTAGATGCGGACTTCCTTTTCCCCGGTCGCCGCCTTGGCGGGCTCGGGCGATTTGTCCTTATCCTTGTCCTTGTCTCCGCCCTTTTCTGGTTTGGCCATAAGGAAGTTCTCCGTTAAAATCCGAGCGCCGTCAGCACGCCTTTCGCGGGCGCGCCGCGCGTCGCCCGCCAGATCGCGTCGAGCAACGGCGCCTTGACCTTATGGCGCGCGCACAGCTCCCGCGCGGCGGACGCCGCCTCGATTCCCTCGACGACCGTGGGAATCTCCGAGAGCGCGCGCTTGGGCGTCAGGCCTTTGCCGAGCTTCTCGCCGAAGCCGCGGTTGCGCGATTCGGGCGAGGTGCCGGTCGCGATCAGATCGCCCAGGCCCGCGAGGCCGTAGATCGTGTCGGCCCGCCCTCCTCGCGCGCGGATGAGGAGCGACATTTCGGCGAGGCCCTGCACGAGCAACGCCGCCTTCGTGTTGGCTCCCGTTCCCAATCCGTCCAAGATGCCCGCGCCGATCGCGATGGCGTTTTTCAAAGACCCGCCCAGCTCGACGCCGTGGCGGTCGGGCCAGTGCGTCACGTTCAGCGCCCCGCCGTTGAACAGCGACACGAGGGCCTTCGCGCGGGGGCCGGACGGGCCGCCGAGCATGAGGCCGGTGGGAACACCGCGGGCGACTTCGCGGGCGAAGCTGGGACCGGTCAAAGTCCAAACCTTGCCGCGCAGCGCGGGGATCTCGCGGGCGACGATATCGCCCATCGTGGCCAGCGTGCGGGGTTCGACGCCCTTGGACGCGTTGACGGCGACGGCGGTGCGGCTCAATTTGACTTGCTCGCGAATGTTTTTCGCCGTCGCCGCCAACGCTCGGGACGGCAGGACGAACAGCAGGATTTCGGCGCCGGCGCAACCCTCCGCCAAGTCGGGAGTGACCTTGATGGCCGGGTCCAAACGAAAGCCCGGGATCTGCGCGTGGCGGCGGGTTTTCTTCAACGACTCGGCGATCGCGGGCACGAACTCCCATAGCCGCACCTTGGCCCCTTTGTTGGCCAGTTGCTGGGCGAGTACGCAGCCCCACATGCCGCCGCCCAATACCGTTACCTTATGCCGAGGGGCCATGGATTCCAAGCTCCTTGTTTTGACGCAAGCGCTTTAAATTGGGGACGTGCTTATAGATGATCAATGCGGCCGAGCACGCGGCGGCGATGCAGTAGGCCTCCTTCGAGCCGAACGCGACGGCGGCGACGGGCAGGGCGACGGCGGCGGTCATCGAGCCGACGGAGATGTGCCCGGAGAGCTTGACCGCGAGGACGAACACGGCGGCCGTGACGGCCATCGGAAGCGGAAGCAAGGCGGCGAAGACGCCCGCCGAGGTGGCGACGCCCTTGCCGCCTTTGAAGCCGAGCAGCGGCGTCCAGTTGTGGCCGATGACGGCGAAAGCACCCACGGCGATGGCGAGCTCCGGCCGGCGCGGGTCGAGCGCGAGGGACAGGTACACGGGCGCGTAGCCCTTCAGCGCGTCGACGGCGAGCGTGATGGCGCCGGCGACGGCGCCCGCGTTTCGGTACACGTTCGCGGTGCCGGGATTGCCCGATCCCTTGGTGCGGATGTCGTAGCCTTTGAGGCGCTTGACGACGATGTAGCCCGTGGGAATGCCGCCGGCGAAGTAGCCGAACAATATGAGGGCGGCGTCTTTGAAAACTACCATGAATTTCAGCGTTATCCTACCATGTCTTTGGAGGATACTCCAGAGCTTATCTCGTCAAGCGGCCGGCGTCAAGAGCGACTGCAGCCGGGTCCAGTTCTCCGCCGTGACGCGCAGGCGGAAGCGGATCTTCTCCCCCAGGACCTTGCGGTCGAGAATCTGAGCGGACTCGTACAAGCGCGCGGTCCATGCGCCGGCCTGGGCGGCGGGCGCGTCGATCTCGCGGAGCAGCCACTTCTTGGAGAGCGCCTCTTCGACTCGGGCGAGGACGGCGGGTATGCCGTCGCCCGAGGCGGCGGACATCAAAATCGCGTCGGGGTAGCGTCTTAAAAGGTCTCCCCGCGCGGCGGCGTCGAGGCGATCCGCTTTGTTGAAGGCCTCCACGCGCGGTATGCCCCCGGTCGCGAGCTCCTCGAGCGTGAGCTTGACCGAGGCGTGCTGGCCCTCGAGCGAAGGTGAGGACGCGTCATTAAGGAGTAGCAGGCAGTCGGCGGCCTCTACTTCCTCCAGCGTGGAGCGGAACGCGGCGATCAGCGAGGTCGGCAGGCGCTGGATGAAGCCGACCGTGTCGGTCATGACGGCCCAGCCGCCGCTCGGCAGGCGCACGCGGCGCGCGGTCGGGTCGAGCGTGGCGAACAGCTTGTCGTCGGCGTACGCGGAGATCTCCCCGGTCAGAGTGTTCAGCAAAGTGGACTTGCCCACGTTCGTGTAGCCGACGAGCGCCACCTGGGGAACGGGCACCCCCGCGCGGCGTTCGCGGCGCAGGCGGCGGGAGGAGCGCACGCGCTCGAGCTCGGCGCGCAGGTGCTTGATGCGGTACTGAATGTGGCGCTTCTCGTATTCGAGCTTGCGCTCGCCGGGGCCGCGCGTGCCGATGCCGCCGGCCTGCTGCGAGAACGCGCGTATGCCGGTCAGGCGCGGAAGCATGTAGGACAGCTGGGCCAGCTCGACCTGGAGGCAGCCCTCGCTCGTGCGCGCGCGCCGGGCGAAGATGTCGAGAATCAGGCGCGTGCGGTCGACGATCTTGACCTTCGGCAGGGCCTTCTCGAGATTCTTCTGCTGGCCGGCGGTGAGCTCGAGATCGAAGATGATCGTGCCCGCCCGCAGGCCCTCGCACATCCCCGCGATCTCCTCCACCTTTCCTTCTCCAATCAACGTTGATGGATTGAAACGCGCGAGCGCCTGCGAGGTCTCGCCGACGACGAGCGCGCCGGCGGTCTCGACGAGGCGCTTGAGCTCCTCGAGGCTCGTGCGGATGACTTCCGTCTGCGACTTCGGGCCGACGCCGACGAGGACGGCGCGCTCGATGGGCGCGCGGGTCTCGCGGGACACGTTCTTGACGCGGATCTTGAGGGGCTTCAATCGAGGAGGACCTCGGGCATCGCCTGCTGCAGCAGGCGGCGCCAGCGGCGCGCGGTCCCGGCCATCAAGCTGTCGAGCGGCGCGAAATCGTCGGCGAGGACGGGCGCCGGTTCGAGGTCGTGCGGGGTCGGGCGCAGCTCGCGGCTCAGCATGAGCGAGATTTCCTTCGCCACGCGCGGGCTCGTGCTGGTCGGGCCGGCCTCGAGCGGCGCGGCGGACGCGAAGAGCAGGATGTTGGCGAGGCCCTCGTTGGGATCGCTCGCGACGAAGGCGCGGACGTGGGGAAACGAGGCGGACAAGGTGCGGTACAGGGCTTTCCACGGACGGTCGTCGGGCGGAGCGACCGCGCTGACGATGTTGATCGCGAGCACGCCGTCCGGGGACAGCGAGGCGCGCATGCGCTCGAACGCCTCGGTCGTGAAGAGGTGCGAGGGCGGCGATTCGGCCCCGAAGGCGTCGAGGAAGGCGAGGTCCCACGGCCCGAGGCCGGCCTCGAGCAGGGCCCGGCCGTCGCCGATGACGACGCGGCCGCGCGGCTCGTAGCCGAAATCCGCCCGGGCGGTCTCGGCGATCGCCGGGTCGATCTCGAAGGCGTCGACGGTCAGGCCGCGGCGCTCGAGCGCCTTCGGCAGCAGGCCCGCGCCGAGGCCGATGACCAGGGCGTGCTTGGCGCCCGGGCGCAGCGAGCGCGACCATTCGAAGCCGCGGATGTACTGCGACTCGCTTTCCCCCTCGGGCTTCTCCATCACCGACTGGCTCGTGCCGTTGACGAGCAGGTAGCGTTTGGACGAGCTGTCGAGCACGACGATGCGGCCGTAGGCCGACTCGCGCGCCGACAGGGCGAGCCTCGACTTCGGCGCCGGCATCAACGCGAGCGTCAGGCAGGCGGCGCACGCCGTCAGCTGGCCGAGAGGAATCGCGCGCAGGGACAGCCAAGAGCCGAGCGCGCCGAGCAGGAGGAGCAGCAGCGCGGTGCCGAACAGGATCTTGGAGATCGGCAGGTGCGGGATCAGGATGAAGCCGGTCAGCACCGCGCCGAGGACGCTCCCCGAGGTGGACACCGCCCAGGCGTCGCCCGATTTCCGCCCGGAGTCGGCCGCACCCGTGGCCGTGAGGCGCACCGCGAGCGGCCCCAGCGCGCCGAGGAGCATCAGCGCGGGGCCGAGGAGCACGGCCGCGCTCGCGAACGCGCCGGACTCCACGCCGAGCGGCAGGCTCGCGGGCAGCACGGGGGCGCGCAGCCACGGCACCGCGGCGACGGTCAGGCCCGCGGCGGTGAGCAGGCGGGCGAAGAGTAGCAGGTACGGCTGGCGGTCGGCCTGGCGCCCGCCCCACGCGTAGCCGAGAGCGAGGGCGACCATCGTCACCGTGATCATGGCCGACCAGGTGTAGATCGAGGAGCCGTAAAACGGGGCTATCAGGCGCGCGCCCGCGAGCTCGAGCACGAGGCAGGCGGCGCCGGAGAGGAACAGGCTGCCGAGCAGGTAAGGCGTCGTCAGCGGGGGCTGCTTCTCGAGCTTAAGCGGCGGCTTTTTCACGGGCTTCCTCCCAGAGTGCCAGTGCTCGCGCGAGCTGCGCGGCGGGGGCGGCGGACGCGTCGAGCGCCTCCGCGTCGAGCTGATTGCGGAACCAGGTGCGCTGACGCTTGGCGTACGCCAAGGTGCCGGAGATGAGTTTGTCGAGCCCCTCGTCCGGGGACATCTCACCCCGGGCGCAGGCGAGCGCCTCGCGGTAGCCGAGGCTGGTGAAGCCGGGCTCGAGGCCGGAGAATTCGGCGGGCACGAGAGCCTTCACCTCGGCCATCAAGCCCGGCCACATTCCCTTCGCGCGCGCTTCGATCCGTTCGCGCGAAAGCTCCGGCGAAAGTTCCAGGCGCAGCGTCAGCGCGGCGCGCACGCCGCCCTCCCGGCCCTCGCGCCAATGCGCGGAGATCGGCTTGCCGGTCAGCTCGAGCACCTCGAGCGCGCGCAGGACCCGCTGCAGGTTCGCGGGAGGTATGCCGGCGGCGGCCTCGGGATCGGATTTTGCCAGGCGCGCGTGAAGGGCCTCGCGGCCGAGCTTCTCCGCCTCGGCGGCGAGGCGGGCGCGCACGGCCTCGTCGCGCGGCGGCAGAGGCGACAGGCCGTCGAGCAGGGCGCGCAGGTAAAGACCGGTGCCGCCGCAGACGAGCGGGGTTTTCCCCCGCGCGCGGATGTCGGCGATCGCGGCCGCGGCTTCCTTCGCCCACCGGGCGGCGTCGAAGGTCTCCGACGGCTCGGCGCAGTCGAGCAGCCAGTGGCGGACGCGCGCGCGCTGCTCGGCGGAGGGCTTGGCGGTGCCGGCGTCGAGCCGGCGGTACACCTGGCGCGAGTCGGCGGAGACGACCTCGGCGCCCAGCGCCAATGCGATTGATATGGCGAGATCGGTCTTGCCGGACGCCGTCGGCCCGGCCAATACGATCAAGAGGTCTACTTCGCCTTGCGCGCGGTCTTGGACGACTTGCCGGAGAACAGGGAATGAAACGGGCAGTCGGAGCCGCAGGCGTCGGGCAGCCCGAGCGAGGTGCGGGTCTGGCAATCGGCGCTGTCCTCGGCCATCTTCTCGATGGATTTCTGAGCCTCGCGCGGGATCTTCCGGAAGGCGAGGCCGACGCTGTAGGTCTCGCCCTTCTGGTGGACGCGCACGATGGCGGCCTCGATCGGAACGCCCTCGAGCCCGGGGATGGCGAGCGTCATTTGGAAGCTCTTGGTGTGCGGCGGCTCGACGAACATCAGAAGCGAGATGCCGCCGGCGGAAAGGTCGGTCATGATGGCGGGCTGCTTGTGCATCATGCTGTCGGGGCCCTCGAGCTCGAGCGTGATCGGCTCGACCATCCCTTCGACGACGCTGAACCGGCGGTGCTTGCGGCGCTCGGCTCCGGTCTTCTTATGCTCGCTCATCGCTTTCCCCTTTCAAAATTCGCTTGCTCGTTCCGGTGATCCGGACCTTGACGGTGCGTCCCGCCGGCCCGGACCCGTTCCAAGACACCTTGAATCCGTCCCTCGTGCGGCCGAAGCCGCCGCCCTCGTCCAGCACTTCCACGACCTTCCCGACGCGCGCCGCCAGCGCTTCTTCCGTCAGCCCGTCGCACAGCGCGTTGAGCCGAGCCAACCGCTCTTCCTTCACCGCGTCGGGCACGTCGTCCGCCATCCCCGCCGACTCGGTCCCCTCGCGGGGCGAGTACTTGAACGTGTACGACCACGAAGGGCGCAGGCTCCTCACAAGGCCGAGCGTGCGCTCGAAGTCCTCGTCGGTCTCTGAGGGGAATCCTACGATAATGTCCGTCGAGACTTCAACGAGGGGCATCGCGCTCCGAAGGCGCGCGGTTTGGTCCAGGATCCGGGCCGAATCGTAGTTGCGGCGCATGATCTTTAGAAGACGGTCGGATCCCGATTGGATCGGAAGGTGAAGCTGTTCGCAGACCGGTTTCGTCGCCGTCATGGCCTCGATCAGGTCGTCGTCCACGAAGTGCGGATGGGGGCTTTCGAATCGAAGCCTGTCCAAACCCTCGATCTTTCCCATGCGCCTGAGCAGCTCCGGGAAGCGGATGCGTCGCCCCCCTTCGTTGCCGTTCCAGCTGTTGACCGTCTGGCCCAGCAAGGTGATCTCCTTGGCTCCGAGCGCGACCTTCGCGCGAACCTCGGCCATCACCGTTTCGTAAGGCCGGTAAAGCTCGCGCCCGCGCACGGCGGGCACGATGCAGTAGGAGCAGGAGTAATTGCAGCCGCGCATGATCGTGACGAAGGCGGAGACGGGAGACGCCCATCCAACGGCGTTTGGAAGCGGCACTTCCTCGCGGTATCGCTCGGTCGTCGGCCTGAAGGCCTGGCGCGTCTCGGCCAGCGCGTCGAAGCGCGCGCCGAGCGCCTCCTCCACGATCATGGGATAGTCCTCGATCGACTTGGCGCCGACCACGAGGTCCACGTACGGGAAGCGCTTCTGGATCCAGGGGCCGAGCCTCTCGGCCGCGCAGCCCGCCACGATCAGCACGCGCTCGGGGTCCTTGTCCTTCCACTCGCGCAGTCGGCCGATGAAGGACATCGCCTTGTCTTCGGCGTGCTGGCGCACGGTGCAGGTGTTGAGCACGATCGCGTCCGCCGTGTCCGCGTCCCCGACCGCCGTGAATCCTCGCCCCTTTAGAGGCGACGCCAATTCCTCGCCGTCGGCGACGGACATCTGGCAGCCGAAGGTGACGACGTGGAGGCGCATCGTCAGCGCGTTCTCTTCGCGGGCTTCTTCTTCGGCGCCTTCTTGTCCTGGCCCTGACGCCGGCCCATGCCGATCTCGATGAGGTTGTGCGTCGCCTCGATGACCTGGCGGCGCGACTCGGGGTCGAGCGGCGCGAGCGCCGTGATGACTTTTTCGAGCGCGGCGAGCGTTTTCTTCTGGATCATCGAATCTCCTGATGGCCGGTCCCTCAGGGGGCCGGCCGCTTGCCCTTGATCTGCACGACGCGGAAGTGCACCACGCGCATCTCCTCTTCTTCCCGGATCTGCCGGCCGTTCGCGAAATTCATCTTTTCCTTCAGCTCGGGCAAGGTCACGCCTTCCCTCTGGGCCAGGTCCTCGTTGAAGCTGCCGAACGATCTCAGTTCCACGATCGTCACGACGAGCTGGGCGCGCACGCTGCCGTGCTTGTCGACGAGCTGGAGCTCGTCGCCGACCTTCAGGTCGGCGTCCTCGGGATCATAGGCCGGACAGGCGGTGGCCGTTTTGCGGCCCGCCAGGATGGCCTGAATCATCTTCTCGCCCAGGCCGCCGTCGCCGTACCAACCAAAACGGAAACGCTTCACCGTCGAGAATTATAACAATTCTACGCCGTCTTCTTGGCGCAGTCTTTGCACAGGCCGAACACCTCGTGCCGGTGCCATTTCGGCACGAAGCCCGCCTTCCGGCAGGCGTCGTCCTGGATCTTCTCGAGGTTCGGCCAGCGCACCTCTTGAATGCGCCCGCAGGTGATGCAGATCAGATGGTCGTGGTGCGGACGGTCGTGCTCGACCTCGAAGCGCGTGGTCCCGCCGCGTCCGACCACCGGGGAGATGAGGCCGCACTCCTGGAGCATCTTGAGCGTGCGGAACACCGTGGCGCGGCCCACCCCGTGCGAGCGCAGGGCGAGATAGATCTCGTCCTGGCTCAGGTGCTGGTCGGCCTTGAGGAAATGATCGAGGATGAGGCGGCGCTGCCCGGTCAGGCGCAGGCCGTTCTTCGCGAGATGCTCGGTGAACATGCGCACGATCTTCGCGGCGTGCTTTTCGTCGCGGCCGCTTTCGTAGACGACGAGCTCTCTCACGACGATAGGGTACCAGTCTGGGCGGCGGGGCGCAATATTTTAGTCATCACTCCTTGCTACAATCAAACCATGAAGCGTCTCTGGCCTTTGCCGGTCCTCCTGCTCCTGGCGCTGCCCTTGCTCGCCCAGGAAGGCGACGAGGCCGCTTCCTCTTCCGCATCCGACTCCGCTCCGGCGCAGGATTCCGCCATCCAGGAGCCGGCCGGCCAGGCCGAGGCCCCGGCGAACGCCGACGCTCCCACTTCCGAGGACGCTCCCGTCGCCGAGCCGAATGCCGCCGAAAACCAGCCCTCGCAGGACGGCTCCGAAGGCGGCGGCTCGGGCGATAAGGCGGTCAAGGAAGAGCCCCTCGTCAGCGTGAAGGTCGTGCCTTCGCCCAACGAGGAAGGCGACGAGGAAAGCGTCGCTCCCGCGGCTCCCAGGAAGAAGGTCGTTCCGACGGCCACCTTGATCAAGGCGCCGAGGAAAGGCAAGCCGTCCGCCGTGAAAGGCGCGAAGCTCCCGAAGGGCAAGAAGGGCGCGAAGGCCGAGCAGGCGTCTCCGGCGGCCGAGAAGGCGAAGGCGCCGGCCGTCCCCGCGGAACCTCCCCCGCCGCCGGTCCCCGCCGTGCCGCTGACGCCGATCACGCCGCGAAACCCTTAGGGACGGGTTCTCACAACTTTTCGACGGACGAGGCGCGGGTCCAGCCTTTCACGCCCTCTTTGAGCAGGCCCACTTCGAGCCACTCGCCGCTTTCCGACAGGACGCGCACGCGGCGTCCCTCGGGCGCGGTGTATCCGACCGTGAATTTCTCCCCGGGGCCGTTGCGCAGCTCCGCGCGCCCGGCGACGATGACTCCGCGCCCCGGCGGAAGCACGGCTCGCAGGCCGGCCCACCAAAGCCCGAACAACAGCCACGCCGCGGCCGCGCCGAGGAGCCAGTCCTGGAGCCGCGCGCGGCGTTCCGCGCTCCCGAGCAAGACCAGCCCCGCGATGATCAAGGTCGCCCAGGCCGCGAGCCAGTGGAGGCCCGCCAGCTCGCGCGAGGACAGCGCGGTGAAGGCCGCGAACGCGGGCCCGGGAATGCCGGGCGGCGCCAGCTCCTCCCCCGAGCGCTTCAAGACGAAGTCGAGGTTGCGGCGTCCGTCGCCGTCGCGCGGATCCAGGTCGAACGCTCGTTGGTACGACGCGGAGGCGCGGCCG